>CAUZSC010000022.1:0-19155 GCA_963582505.1 Dehalococcoidia bacterium | reverse complement strand
TGACATGAGGAATCCGGCCAATGTCATAGCCCTTCTTGATCCTATCTTTGCTATCAACAACCCGCCAGGCAATAGGGATATGGTTATCACGATTATTGTCGCAGACACCAAAAGGCTGACTGAGCTTCTGCCGATATCGTACTCACCCATAATTACTGTAAATAATGGGGTAGGTGACATGAAGTTCAAGCCCATACCAACTTGTAGGAGCATTAGCATAGACTGGATCATCCAGCGTTGAGAGGTATATTGTTGTTGTTGCATATACTCTGTTTTCTTTTTAGCTGAAGAGTCTAGAACTCTTGCCCCCCTGCTTGCAAATTATCTGTGGCACTATATCACATAGTATCTACATGTAACATTTCGTAGCTAGAAATGGGGTCACCTGTAACATACTGTAACATCTTGGTAATCGGTATGGTGTCCTAGTGTAATAAAAGATACCTCTGTTATAAAGTGGAGGGCTTATTTGTGCCTAGAATTATGGTGGGCAGTGACAGACTCGAACTGTCTACCTTTTGCGTGTGAATTAAGTGCTACGATGTAAGTCCACGTAAGCCACTATTAAATCTACGACTAGAATCTACATGGTTAGTTAACCTATGTAAATCTATGTCAATTGGTGTTGGTGTCCATTACCTGAACTGGTGGACAATCCCCATCACTCATTTCATGTTGTGCTACCCCAAGGTTTTGGGATAACAGCCTTTAGGTTTTAGACAGATAATGCTAACGCTGTGCTCCTGGGAATCTAAACAACCTACAGGTTACCTAATATTGAGGGAATTAATTAATATATGAGGTGTTGTTTGATAAGCTCTAGCAATTTAGCAGATGATTGTTGTGCTGCACTATCATTTCGTCCATAGATAGCACCCGAGTGTTCACACTCTTTTTTGTATTCTTTATATAACGGATCTGAGCTGAAATCCCAGTCCTTATAATCATCAAATTCAATTCTCATATCATCCAGTCTCCATGACCTTTTGTAGTCTTTGTCAATCCAGTAATAACACTTGTCAGTAACATACCATGAATAATCGTTTTTTTTAGGTGGTGGTGAATCCCACCAAGGGTCATCGAAGTTATGATATGCACCAGGATAGACGTCAATCGACACATTGTAACCTAGATTATTAAAACTGCTTGTCATTTCACTACAATGGTTTGGTGGAACAGAATCTAGTTCCCCTTGAAAAATGTGAAGTTTATTTATTGAATATTTTGGGTCGTCAAACTGTCTGCAAAACATATAAAAAGGTGCCCTTAAAGCAAAGTCAACACCATCACCTACTATTGATTTTCTAATTAAGTCTAAGCCACTAAAGAGGGCAACTTGACCACCCCAACTAAAACCAGTAATACCAATTTTATCTCCGTAAACTTTTGGATGGGTTTGTAAAAATTTTAGTGCATGCAGGGCATCGGCTGCCCCCATCCAAGGAGTTAGTTTTAAATAATTATTTCTAGCAATCGGATTGTCTTCACTCAATCCCCTGGGTGAACAGTTGTCTATTTCAAGTGTGGCCACACCTTGGTTTTTAATATCAAAACCATAGGTAGCCTCTCTATTACCATAACCACAGCCTGAATTAACAATCATCATCATTACTGGGTATTTTTCTTGATCACCTTCGGGGAATGTAAGTAATCCTGGAATGGTATATTTTTTGTCATTTTCAACTCCATCAACGTAATCTAAGGGATATTTTGGTGAATACGAATCAAAGAATATTTCTTCAGTTCTATATAACTTCCCTTTGCAAGAATCCAACTCATCAATCAAGTCCATAGTGTTATAGGTAACTAAATTTGCTTCCCAATTAGAGATATTTTCGAGAGCCTTACTTTCTATAGTAATTTTTTGTTTAGAGACCTTGAATGATTGAATTTTATGCCCACCTCCTGACCAATCTATCCAAAATCTTCCACGTCCAGGATAGTAATGATTTCCTGCTTTTATAGCTCCTTTACTAACAGTGAAATCAATCTTGCCAGAGAGTTTACCGTTACCAAGTTTGTACTCGCCTCCTCCCCATTGCTCCTTATCCGCATTACAAACTACTATTCCGCGCCATCTTCCATCTATAGTTGGTTCTGGGATTTCAATATCAACAGTAACTGTTGGTGTAGGAATAGTCGTAGCTGGCGGTTCAGGGTTTGGCGTATTAGTAGGTGAAGGAACTGGGGTGTAAGTTGGGTATGGTGTAGGCGTTGGATACGGAGTGCTAGATGTATTTGAGGTACAACTTGATACCAACATAATTGTTAGTAACACCAACGCCATCGACCGCATATTGATCTCCATGTGAATATAATACTACTACATGGCTCTATTCTTTCTCATATAGGCCAGCATAAGGCTTAGGTCTTCAGTGCTATAATCACATCATGATAACTCCTGAAATGTTCAAATGTTCGCGGACCTTAGTCAACAAGGATTTGCAGAAACTGATTTTGGAACGAAATCCAGACAAGCTTTCTTAGACCTCCTTACCAAAAATTAGTTGGACACATTGGCATGGGAACGGTCATTTGATTGGTGTGGTACTAACTGGGAGCAGAAAGAGATGGCTCGCATCGAGGGTATATTGAAAAGAAGAACTCAACCTTCTACGAAGAAGCCAAATCTCTGGACGCGAATACTCGATTATTTCTTTTCCTAGGCAGTATCTCCTGACACAAGGCGATATTTTCCGCATACCTTAGTACTATAGGTAGACGTATCGGGAAGGGAAGTCGGTCTACCATATGCCAACTTTAACCCCCCTTTTCCCACAACTTTGTGTCCTAAACTGTGACTCTGCCAATAAAAGAGCCACCTCAACTTAACGAGATGGCTTCTTTTGTGCCTAGATTATGGTGGGCAGTGACAGACTCGAACTGTCGACCTCTTGCGTGTGAAACATGTTAACCGACATTCCTAGACATTTCCTCAAGTTCCAATTCTATCATTCATAGGCACAGTACTGAACCTACACATTCCCTGAGGTTCCTCCGCCTCTGTGTGTCCCAAAGTGTGTCCCTCAAATAACTAGGTAGGTGTTCGATGTGCTTTATACGCACCGCAATCCCGACATACATGGTCTTGTTGTGGTGGTGCTGACACAATCCAGTAATGCCCCTGTTTAGTAATGGGGCATAAGGCATCTAGTTTGGCTTGTTCTGATGCTGTCTTACAATCGTCATGGTTTGTCATGGTTTGTTCTAATATAACCTCAAGGTTTTAGAATAACAACCTTAAGGGTTCTGTGCCGCAACATTCTGACTAGTGGTATGATTGCTGAGAAATGCGCAGCTTGCATACAGAGCCACCCAATCTTGCTGAACCCATAGCATCCCCACACAATAGCCCTAAAAGCGTTGAGCGCTACGATGTTGTCATTGTTGGAGCGGGGGCAGCTGGCCTTATGTGCGCCATCGAAGCAGGAAATCGGGGGCGCAGGGTCCTGGTGCTGGAGCACGCCAACAAGGTCGGCAAGAAGATACTTATTTCCGGAGGCGGGCGCTGCAATTTCACGAACCTCTACGCTACGCCAGACAACTACGAGTCTCAAAACAAAACCTTCTGTGTCTCAGCCCTGAGCCGGTACACATCTCAGGAGTTCATTGCTTTGGTGGAAAAGCATAGCATTGCGTACCACGAAAAGAAGCTTGGGCAGCTTTTCTGCGACGATTCCGCCGAGGAGATCGTGCGCATGCTGCTGGACGAGGCAGAATCGGCCAATGTGACGATTCGACTGCTGAGTAAAGTTATCAGCAGTCGGCACGCCGACTGCTTCCTGATAGAGACGAATATGGGGTTTGTAGAGGCTGACTCCCTAGTGATGGCTACTGGAGGACTGTCCATCCCACAAATGGGTGCTACTGGTGTTGCCTATGCGCTTGCCCGGCAGTTTGGTCTTAATGTCGTGCCGACGCATGCTGGCCTGGTCCCGTTCACCACCAGCGGTCGGGCCCTTGAATTTTGTGGAAGGCTGGCAGGAGTCTCCATTCCTTGCATCACTAGGTGTGGAGGTGCCAGATTTGCTGAGAACCTGTTATTTACCCATAAGGGCCTTAGCGGTCCTTCTATGCTTCAAATATCCTCTTACTGGCGAGGGGGCGAGCAGGTGCATACTGACATGCTACCTGGCATTGATCTGCTTACCCATCTGAAAGAGCAACGGGCCGTCAGGCCAAGAGCGAAGTTACAGACCATCCTCTCCGCGCTGCTACCAAGAAGATTCGTAGAGGCTATGGGTGAGACATCAATTCCCAACCTGGACATGGCCCAGCTTTCGACCAAGGCCCTCAGTGCCGTTGCTCACACGCTAAAGGATTGGATAATCTCGCCCAGCGGGACGGAAGGCTACCGTAAGGCGGAGGTCACGCTCGGCGGCGTGGACACCGCCGGTCTCTCGTCCAAGACCATGGGTTCTTTGGCAGTGCCCGGCCTGTTCTTCATCGGTGAAGCGGTGGACGTGACGGGACCCCTGGGTGGCTATAACTTCCAGTGGGCCTGGGCATCCGGATACGCTGCCGGTCAGTACGTGTGACAAGCCTGCCCCATCGACAAATAACCACGACAAACAACCAAGCCTTGGAGCCGACCGTAGATAACCCTAGGGATTGTGTACGTTTTATGGCCGCAGTTTTCCTGACCATATGTTTCCTGACACAAGGCGATAATTTCCGATACCTTATATAGGGTATACCTACCATTCAAGGAGGGAAGTCGGGTGTTACTTTAAGCACAATCCCGACCCCCGTTGGTGTACAAATAGGTGTACACGGACAGAATCTTAAAGTCCTGATATAATACATAGGTAGCTTTCAGGCACGAAAACAGTGTTATGGGCGGTTAGCTCAGTTGGTTAGAGTGCTTGCTTCACACGCAAGAGGTCGACAGTTCGAGTCTGTCACTGCCCACCATAATCCAGGCACAAATTAGGCTTATGCCGACATGTGAACACTGCTGGATTTTCTATCTACACCAATTTCTACACCAATAGGGGTAGCCTTGGCACTTTAAAGTGCTACCAGACCTCCCCTTTTGATGGTAAGTATACATACTATAGGTATCGGCAATTATCCAACCTTCTGTTTGGACTGAATATGAATGAAATGGTGTAAACTAACACTAACGCTTAGTTGGAATCACTCAGATATATTTCAGGGGACTACCATATTATGTCTAATTTCTACGAACTTATTGCACAGCTAAACTTAGACTATCCAAATGAGCAATCACGAGGCAAAGCATTCGAGCGAGTTTGTAAGTGGTTTCTCTCTCAAGATCCCTACTATCGACAAGAATTCTCCAATGTTTGGCTTTGCAAGCAGGGGGTTAGGGGGCTTCTGCTACACCTATAACACAACTTTCGCATATTGATTGTGGGATTATTTTCCATTTCATAAGGTAGCTGAATACGAAACAACCTGCACAGAATCCTACTATGGATTCTAACATTGCAAATAGAACTAAAATCGTTAACGTAATCTGAAATACTAATATAAAATCAAGTATAAGCATAACGAAAGCAGTTGTTGAAAAAATCAGCCCAATAGTTTGTGCAAAGCGCTTGGGAGGTCCTGCTACCAATTTAGTAGGGTTGCCTAATGCAGGCACAATTACTCTCGTTGCAAGCAGGCCAATGGGACTCAAAGTTGGACCAGTCGCGACTCTTGCGAGAAATCCGTACAATAAGAATCCTGCGACGAATTGATTTTCAGTTACAATTGTCACAATTGTCACAATTGCAACCATTCCTGCAACAAACCTAGCCGAGAATTCGTTTACTGGATTTGGAAAACTAAACACATTATTGATAGTGTTCATGGTTAATGTTCCTATTCATTTCAATAATTTGTGATGTATTTTGATTCGAAGTTGCCATGAAAATCCCAGACTTGGAAGAATCATTCAAGCTTCGCTTGCTGGTGGCGGTCTCATGGATCGGAGCCCGATCCATGAGACCGCCATTTGCGCGTCAAACATTCTTATCTTAGTATCACTTCCAGACCGTGCGGGTCGGAAGCTGAGACTTCCGATCCATCTTTAAGAGTAACCATCCTGTCTGGGTCTTCCATTGATGCGAGGTCCTCCTCTTCCCAACTGGAACTCTTGCAATCATCGCTGATGGTCAGAACAGCCACCCCTGGTGTCCGATCGACGTTCTCAAGGGAGCCTATAGCCGACAGCGGTTTAGCACCCCGCAAAGCAATAAACATCTTGTTGCCCACGATGTGTGCTACGTCAGGCTTTGGATCGGGGCTGAAGGACGAGGCCATCGACTGCGTGGCCACAACCTTGTTAGTCTGGAGGTCTACGAAGTTGATGTCATTACTTACCCGCATACTGGTTATTGCAAATATGCCGCCCTTTTGATCAATACAGGTAACCGCACCATGGGTGTCCTCGCCCGGGAGTTCAATCTGTACTGGGTTCGGGAATACTCCTTCCACAGCTTTACTAGTATCAAAGGTATAGAGGAAATCATCTCCTCCTTTAGCTCCACTTTCACCATTGGTCATTATCTTATTAAAAGGCAAACGAGATACACCACAACCGATGCCTGGAACGGTGTCCTTGTCATAGACTTTCACAACAGTCATAGGTATGGTTCCGTTTGCAGAGCCCACGTCTACTACCAATAAACCTCCACCAGCTAAAGTTATGTAGGCGAATTTACTGTCACGAGTGAACTCGTGACAGATTGGGCGCGCCACCGCAGTTCCTAATTCATTGGTGAACTGGTCCAATGCTAAAGTCCCTACTAATTTGTAATCGTCACTCGTGTAGTTAGTCTGGATTTTATGCAGGAACCCAGATTCATCTTTTGCGCCAATATTTGCGACTATAGCCATGCTGTTATCAGGAGATGCAACTGAGGCGTGCGAATTTGTTGTTCCACCTGCTCCATTGAAACCTCCTATTGTATTGACACAGCCGACGATAGAACGGCTATCAATGTTTATGAAGAAAGTGTTACCAGAACCTACATTGGCCAGAAGGACGTGGCTGGCCTTCGGGGTGGTAAAGTTGGAAAGTATCATATGTGGCTTTTTCGGGGCGTCGCAATTAGCGTCTTTAGCTGCCTTTGCCAGATCTATAATCTCAGGAGTTGTATTCTTAGCACCCTTTAGAAAAATATCTTGCCCGTCCCATATGTATAGGAGTCCACCAGTCCCGTCGCTAGCAGTGCCAGATTGGTCAACAGACCATACTTCATAGGAAGGTTCCATTTCTGGTATAAACCTTTCTGCAAAAGTACATGCAACTGTTGTAACAAAGATCATCAGTAGGACTAATACAAATTTCGATAAAGATTTGAAATGCATTTCCATATCTCCTTACGCATTTTGCGTTTTCTAAAATAAAAAAAACCCGTTCAAAAATTTAAACGGGCATAACTTGATTAATAAACCAGATTTTAATTAAACGTGTTTAATTATTGCCTTGATAGAGAGCTGCTACACAAGTGAAATAAATCGTCTTCAAATCTGATTAACATGTGGCAAGGGTAATTACAATTATAATATTTGTCAACAATCCACATGTGTGTAGGGGTGTGTCACACGTGTGCCCTATATCTGCTACACAATTCGACGTACCAGGGGCTTACATAATCACCCTAGAGGCATGCAATAACAGCGGTTGTGCCTCGGCTCTTCATATGTGTAAATGCTCTACAAATACCAGTAAAAATACACCCTAAACATGACCCACTGGCACCTTTTAAGGAGGTTGCGGATTTGTTTATTAATAAGGTTATGAGGTAGGGGGGTATGGTTTGAATGTTTGTGGTTTATGGGGTGGATATGCGTGCCAGTTTAATTTCTATAAAAGGTTAAATAAACCCTCCCAAAAAACTACTACCAAAAAGAGAGAAATTGCGATGGCCCAAGTGATGACCCAACCGAGTGCTTTTATCATAAGGGTTACTCTTTTTTTCTGTGACCCAAAATATAAACAATACTTACAAGACTTATACAGATAACCATAGTAATACTAATACTACCAACAATATCCCCAGACTGCGTATATAGAACCCAAAACAAGGCATTGGTGAGGATTCCAATAATGATACCTGGGATATATTTCATAGAGACATTTTACTACAAGTTAAAGCTAGGGTGTCACAAAGTGTGACTAAGGCGTACCAGATAAATACCAACAAACCAGACACTTAAAAAGGAGTGTGTGAGACGAAGTTGCTTCTATATAAAAAAGGGTGTTATCAACACATGGCAAATGTTTACAACATATATAAAGTATTGGTCTAAATACTTAATAGTGTTTTGACATCAAGACGATTGACATTCTTGTGTTTTATATCTGCACTACACGGAGTTCGTACTAACCTTTTAAGAATTGCCGTGCGTAATTTTAGCAAGTTTTGGGCAAGGTTTCAGGAAACATAGGGCCAGGAAAGATTTGGCTATTCTTGGCACTAAAAAAAGAAACTATATATTCTCCACCAGAGACTTGGTGGCTTCCACTCATCGATTTGAGATTGTAGATATTCAACAGCAAACTCTTTGTAATGGGGGTTGTTCCTGGCTGCCAATATAGTCTTGATACGACGTATGTCCCTCTCCTCCCTGTTAGTACCGCACCAATCGCCAGACCTACGCAAATGGTACGACTCTAATTCCTCTTTTGTGAGCATATCTAATAAAGCTTGCTTGGGGTTTGCTCGAAAGTCAGTTTCTGCAAATCCTCGTTGACTAAGGGCAGCGAATATTTCAGGAGTTATCATGACTAATATCCTCTGGCTCGTCTGTGTGATACCCTAAAAGGCCAGCCGCTTTCTGGAACAATGCACGCTTTTTCTCTTGACTGTCAGAGTCTGCCGCATCGGTTTTCTTTGAAGTCTTCTTTTTAGGATTAGCCATTACTTTAATCTCCGTATTTGGTTACTTAATAATACCATGGTACCCAGAACCTACTAAGTCAATCTTATTGTCATCGGTTTCCATATGACTGAATCTGCCCATAACGCTATTACCTGTAACCTGGACTAAATTAATAAGAGCCTGTTTTTCATCTTTTGACATTTTTTTTATAATTGCTTCTCTTTGCGAAGCTTCACTTCGGCTTGCTGATTTTTCTTTGTATACTAATTTACAGGGCCAATGTGAGCGAGTATATTTAGCCCCACCTTTGATTTCTCCATTGTGTTGTTTGAGACGTTTTTCTAAGTTATTTGTGATACCGCAATAGAGGCTATCGTCTCTACATTCAAGTATGTAAATCAGCCAATTATTTTGGGGTGTTGTATACATAATTCTTTTTTTGAAAAACCAGCCTATCTAAAACACTTGCAGGGTTACTAGATAATGAATGGAATCACCAGCAAAGCAATTGCTAATCCAGCTAATGGGAATGAATACTTTTTCCCTGCCTTATTATGCACTACAGGACTAATGCCTACTAACAAAATGATGAGGATGCCAAAAACAATAGGATTCATTATATTCTCCTTCCAGCCAGACCAACATGACGACATATTACTACAAGCCAAAACTATCGTGTCATAAGTTAAGCCTATGGTGTACGAGATAGAAGCCCTACAAACCAACATTGTAAAAAGAGACTACAGACAACATAGACCCGTAAAAAGGAGATGACATGAGTGAGTACAGCTTAAGGGAATGGTTCGAGATACAGTGGTTACGATATCGATGCTCTACCATCCACTATCACCTGGTATCGTCCTGACTTTGTTAAGACCAATATGTTTAAACCATATCGTGGAGCAAGGGTTGCTACAAGGGAAGGGACTCCTGCTGCACATAGAGGTAGGTTAACTTCGGATTGCTTCCTGCTAGTGAGTCATAGACATATTAGAACGAAGTCCTTTATGTAATTCTTCTGCATTGTTGGTTTGATATGTGTATAGATGTCCATAGTGATGGGTACCCTAGAATGTCCTAGCCTTTCCGATTAAAAACTTCTCCATAGATGAATATTACCATGACGATGACAAACCATGCACAAACCACGCAGGCTAAAAAAGGGTATGCTATTAGTCAAATGGTGCCCATGGGCTCCACACCATTAGGCATAAATCGCACTGAGTTTACACCAAGGTTTTGAGATTTTTACTGGCAACTTACTTATCCTTACCGAGTAAGATGGAGTAATTACCGAATAAGTCCGTCCCAAATATTTCGTAACTCGTCAAGATTATCTGGCATTCTCTGTTCCCAGCAATTAATGAGTATTGATTTATAGATGATTTTTTTACTAGCGTTATGTCCTAATTGTTCAGCGTCAAATGGATTAACTTTTTCATTTATCTTAATACATGTATTCTCTATATAAGTCCGTCCCAATCCGATGCTAGTAAATGCATAATCTACAGATTGTTCATTCATCCCATCAATAAAATCGATAAAGAATTTATCGACAAAGTAGCTAGCAACACCAAATCTATCGTCTTCATTAATCATGTCTTGAAGTTTCTGTTCATCCATATATTTAAAACTCTTCCTCTGTCAGTTGTTCTTGCATGGTCGACTTCCTCTCATTTGGCTGTCAATCCGTGAATTTATCTTTACTATACCAATATTTAACCCGATAGGTGTCAGGATTTGGTACCACCATTTGTACCACCTCCACGATTACCTTGCTGATACATGCAGATACAATATAGGTTATGTTTTAGAACCCTGAGATTACCCTGAGATTTTGCCATTATTGATGACTAGCAGAACCTGAAAACATCAGGGTAGATATGAAACCTTAAGATAGCCTTAATATTTATAAGAGATCTGGTCATGTAGCGGCACAGAATCCTTAAGGTAGTTGAGTCCAAAACCTTGAGGTAGCACAACATGGAATGAGTGATAGGAATTGTCCGTCAGTTCAGGTAATGTACACCAATAAGTACACCAACACCAATTAACAATGGTTTACATCAGTTAACTAACTAGGTATAAATAGAGTATTGAGTCTTACGGTGGTTTACAAGGGGGATCATAAGTGTGAAGCAATCACTCTAACCAACTGAGCTAACCGCCGAAACACTATGTTAAAGAGAATCGATTTGATAATATAATTATATATCAATTACACTGACATTTCCTAAGAGATAACTTATGGCTTGTCCATTTTTGTAAGGAGGCCCAGTATGGATTATGAGATGATTGTTGTGGAAAAACTAGGTAGTATTGGTAGAATTACACTGAATCGCCCGGAAAGGCTGAATGCATTCAATGTCCAGATGGGACTGGAACTCTTAGACGCTATTAGGGATTTTGAAGGTGACGAGAATATTCGAGTGATAGTCTTTGGTGGGGCTGGCCGATCATTCTGCGCTGGAGATGATCTCAGTGGTATGGCTACCCCAGGTTATGAGAGAGATAATCAGACCGATCCTGTGAAAAGTTACGTTTTCGGAAGAGGTAGATTCACTCATGTGGTACATGCTATACGACGTTGTCCTAAACCAGTTGTTTGTATGTTAAGGGGCCACGCTTACGGAGCAGGTTTGAATCTAGCTTTGGCATGTGATATGCGGGTAGTCTCAGAGACTGCACTGCTTGCGACACCATTTATAAAACGTGCAATGGGAACAGGTGTTAACCTTCTTCATTATTATGTTGGCTTGGGAGTAATGACAGAGATGGCTTTTCTGGGGGAACCCTTAGACGCAGCTAAAATGGAGAGGCATGGTATAGCTAACAGAGTTGTTGCAGATGACAAATTAGAAGAATCTACTATGGAACTTGCTGCTAGGCTAGCGGATGGACCAACCATATCTATTGGTTTGACTAAGGCAGCTATAAGAAAAGGGTGGTTCCAAGATGTAGATGTAGCTTATGACTATCAGGGCTATGCTCAGCACTTGGCAAACCAGACAGAAGACAGAGCAGAGGGAGGCAAGGCTTTTTCTGAGAAACGCCTGCCGAATTTTGTTGGGCGATGAATAGTTAACTATAGGAGGCAAGAATTGGCTAATGAGGTTCTTTCGGAGCTTAAGGTTCTTGAACTTGGCAATGGAATAAGCGCGTCCTATTGTTCTAAGGCATTGGCTGATTTAGGTGCAGAAGTGATTAAGATCGAGCCTCCAGGTGGTGACGAAATTAGATTTGCAGGGCCATTTCCATATGGCGAACCTAATCCTGAAAAAAGCGGACTTTTCTTATCTCTTAACGTTAATAAGAAAAGCGTAACAATAGATTTACATTCAGCCGAAGGGAAGAGTATTTTCCTTAGTCTCGTTAGGCAAAGTGACGTTCTAATAGAGAATAACACTCCGAGACAGATGGAAGATCTGGGATTAACATACGAAGTAATTTCTAGAGAGAATCCACATCTAGTAATGACGTCTATAACGCCATTTGGTCAAAGTGGGCCATATAGAGATTATCTTGGAACGGACCTAATAGCATTTTACATGGGCGGTTACGCTTCTCAATTAACCGGCCCAGTAGAGAATCCTGAGACTGAAACACCTCTTTTGGCAAGAGGTAATATGGCCGAATTCCTTTCTGGTACTGCGGGAGCGACCGCAACTATGATGGCTGTGTTTAGTCAGATAAGAGGTGGTGGGGGACGCCATGTGGACGTTTCGATGCAGGAGGTTGTGGCGCATATGTTGGTTGGTCCATTACCGGGGCTAGCTTATGGCAATGAACCAGTGAGTCGTATTCGCAAACCTGGGGCTGGCAGGACTACTATCAATGGTATATTTCCTTGTTTAGACGGCTATATGGCGATGTCACCGAGAGAAGAGGCACAATGGTCTCGGCTTATAGAGTTAATGGGGAATCCAGAATGGGCTAGTGAAGAACGCTTTTCTACACGTGCTACTCGTGGAGCTAATTGGGACGAATTAGAAAAACTCCTTATAGATTGGACAAAACAGCAAACCAAGCAAGGGGTGTTTCGTGCTGCTCAAGCGGCTCGCATTCCATGCTTTCCGGTTAACACCCCTAGAGACGTTTTTGCAATGGAACAATTTGCACACAGAAATTTCTTTACTGAAGTAGAACACCCTAAAGCAGGCAAGCTGGTCTACCCTACAGTTTCCTATAGGTTCTCAGGTAGAAAACCAAATAAGGTCCATCCTGCACCACTGTTGGGTCAGCATAATGAAGAAATATTCGAGCGATCCAAAGCAATTGATACCAAAAGAGAACCCATTGATCCTGATGTTCGCAATCGTTTACCGTTGGAAGGAGTTCGCGTTACTGACCTAAGTTGGATAATAGCTGGTCCATCATGCACTAGGCATTTAGCGGCTATGGGTGCAGAAGTTATCAAAGTTGAAACCAGAAAGAGACCAGACCCAGGTAGAGAGACTGCTTTATTTCAACATTTGGGTCAGTCCAAACTTAGCTGCAATCTTGATCTTAGCACACCTCTTGGTCTTGATATGGTGAAAAAATTAATAGCCACAAGTGATGTGATCGTAGACAATTTTGCTACTGGAGTAATGGAGAGGTTAGGCCTTGGTTACGATGTACTAAAGGAACTCAAGCCTGATATTATTATGCTTACTTCTTCTGGCTTAGGTAGAACTGGTCCAGATAAAGATTTGGTAGCTTATGGAACCCTAGTACAGACCTACACTGGATGGTCCAATATGAATATTGATTCCAAGGGTTTGCCGATTATGGGCGGTGCTTGGTCTGATCCTATGACAGGCCTATTACAAGCCTTGGTAATTGTTGCATCTTTGGAACATAAATCCAAAACAGGAGAAGGACAATACATTGATGTTTCTATGGCAGAGGCAGTTACGTCTATGATGCCTGAAGCATTAATGCAATGGCAGATGAATAATCAGGACTTGGAATCAATTGGCAACAGACATTACCAATATGCTCCACATGGAATCTATCCTTGCCTTGGAGATGATCAGTGGTTAGCTATCGCTATCACTAACAATTCGCAGTGGGAGGCATTTACTATTGCTATAGGGAAATCAGATCTTACTGAAGATCAACGTTTTGTGAGCGCAAGCGTCAGAAAAGATAATGAGGATGAAATCGACCTTATCATTGCGAAATGGACCAGAGAGCGATCTCCATATCAAGCAATGGAGGCCTTGCAGGAAGCAGGAGTACCAGCAGGGGTATTTCTAAATCCTAAAGGTCTCGCAGATGACCCACATTTGCAGGAACGACGTTTCTTGTCACCTGTGTTGTACAAGGATGGAGTTGAAAGGATGATGCCTGTGTTGCCTTGGCGTTTTGTATCTGGACCAGAACCCAGACTCGAGTCTGCTCCATTGATGGGGGAACATAATAGCTATGTGTTCGAGGGAATCCTTGGCCTTTCAGCAGATGAAGTAGCTAATCTTGTAGAGGCTCAGGTAATCTATTAACTTAGATGCAGTATAGAATCGGTTTTTGCACAGATTATGTTTTTAGTAAGAGAGTAATAAGATAACAGTATGTGCGGTCGTTATTCATTAATAACAGAGATCAAAGATTTAGAGCAGCGTTTTAGTTTCCATGGAGATGGTTTACCGAAGGATATAAGATTTAACATTGCTCCTACTCAGAACATTCTTGCCATTACAAATGATGGGTTTGTTAACCAAGGACTAACTATGAAGTGGGGACTTATACCTTACTGGTCCCAAGATATGCGAATGGCTTCACGCATGATTAATGCGAGATCTGAGACGTTAGAACAGAGAAATGCTTTTCGACAACCCTTGCTTAGAAAACGATGTTTGATACTGGCAGATGGTTTCTATGAATGGACAAGAAAAGGCAACAAAAAAACTCCAATGCGTATAAAGTTAAGATCTGGTAATCCTTTTGGATTCGCAGGGTTATGGGATGCTTGGAAATCTACAGATGGCGAAATAGTACAATCGTGCACAATTATTACTACAGAAGCAAATGAATTGATAGCACCTATACACAATCGCATGCCGGCAATAATAAATGAAGAATTTGAAGAGACTTGGCTTGATATTAATAATCAAGATATAAAAAACTTAAAGAGATTACTGTATCCGTATGAATCTACGGATATGGAAGTATACGAAATTTCCACATTGGTAAATTCACCTAGAAATGATTCATTTGAAATAATCGCTAGAGTAAATAGTTAAGTATTAGTATTTAGGATTTGCCTGATTTTCATAAATATTTCATCAAACATTTCTCTTGTTAGCTTTCCAGTTTGTGTGTTTTGTTGACTTGGGTGGAAAGATGAGATTAAAGTTTTCCCGTCTGGTGTCTCAAAGATTGAGCCATGCCCAAAGCGCGGTTTTATACTATTCTGTTCCCAAGTGTATCCCATATTTTTCAATGACTTATAGTATCCATCAAACGCGATTTTTCCTAGCGCTACTATGACCTTTAGGTTTGTTAATAATTCAATTTCTTCTTGTAGATATAAACTACAAGTATCTATTTCTTCTGTGGAAGGTTTGTTTTTTGGTGGAGCACAATGAACCATTGCTGTTATATATACATTTTTAAGCTTGAGTCCATCTTTTCTAGATAATGATTCTTTGACGTTTGAAAAGCCAAATTTATTTAGTGCGTTAAATAACCATAATCCACTTTTATCACCAGTAAACATTCTACCTGTTCGATTCGCTCCATGGGCAGCAGGTGCTAATCCCACTATTAAAACTTGAGCATTTGGATCTCCAAGGCTGGGTACTGGTTTCCCCCAGTAGTCATCTGTAATATACATTTTCTTTTTTATATGGGCTATTTCATTACAGTGAGTGATCAGGCGATCACATTTTTTACAAGAAATTATTTTCCTGTTCAGTATTTCTAGATTGATTTCCACGATATCTTCTATAGAGAATTATTCAGATAGCTATAATATTTCAGAAATTCTCAAATGACCGATGCCGATGTTTAGATAATTGGAATAAATAGTATGCGAAAATCAGTTGCGCTAGATATTCAGTAAATTCTTGAATCCCTTATCACTCTTAAATGGCCCTACTAATGCCAAATTGAGTTTACTTGTAATTAATATATCATTTGCCACTTTTACTATATCCTCTGTTTCTATAGCATCTACTTTTTCAATCATTTGTTCAGGAGTGAGAGATATTTCACTTAGTAGCTCTTGAGAGCCGTACCAGGAAGATACACTCCTGCTGTCTTCCATTCTCAACATCAATCTACCTTTTAAGAATTCTTTAGCTTTTTTTAATTCTTCTTTAGCAATACCATTTTTTACTTTGCTTAGCTCAGATAGTATACATTTAATCGCTAGTTTGGTGTTTTTGGGCTCTACTCCTGCATATACTATAAATGATCCACAATCTCGTAGATGTGTGACGCTAGAGTGAACATCGTATGCCAATCCTTGGTTTTCCCTTACTTCTACGAAGAGGCGACTACTCATACCTTCTCCTAATATAGTATTTAAAAGAGCAATAGAATATCGATCTTTGTGGGATGATGCTATGCCTTTTACACCTATGCAGATATGAGCCTGTTCGGTTTTACGGTATTCAATTTTGATTCTTGGCTCAGATTGTTCATCAATCATTGGTATCCAGCTGTTTGCTGTATGAGATTGCCAATCTTTAAAGTAGTCAACTAGATAATTCACTGTTTTTTCAGAGTCTATATTCCCTGCAATGCTTATAACCATGTTGGGTAGAGTGTATTGGCTGCGTAGATATTCTAATAGCATTTCTCTAGATATGTTTGATACAGATTCTTTACTACCTCCGACATCTCTCCCCACTGGGTTGTCTGGCCACATGACCTCGTCTATCAATAGATCTGCACTGTAGCTGGGTACATCTTTGGTCATAGCAAGTTCTTCTAATATAACTTGTCGCTCTTTTTCTATTTCTCTGCTTTCAAATATGGGATTCTTCATGATGTCTACCATAACGTCTAAGGCAGCTTCAAAGTGTACATCTGGTACTTTGCACCAGTACGTGGTCAGTTCTCTATCTGTTGCTGCATTCATAACTCCACCAATACCCTCTATGGCTTCACTGATATCTTTAGCATTCGGACGTTTTTGAGTGCCTTTGAAACACATGTGTTCCACAAAATGTGATATTCCAGCTTCTTTATCGGATTCATATCTAGAGCCAGCACCAATATAGAAAGCAATGCTTACTGCTCTAGTATAGGGCATTTGGTTGGTAAGAATACGCAGGCCGTTAGTAGTAGTGAATTTTTGATTCATATATAACCCTTCATAATAAATAACAATTTAAAATGGTATATTAAATAATTGTGCTTATCAATAACATACACAGGATATTTGGTAGATATTTATTCCTTGACACTTGAAAACATACAAGGGTAACATGAAGCGCTACCCTTAGGGATATAGGGTACAATATTTCCAGCTAATAGGCTTGGACAGAAAGGATGGGATGGACTATGGACATAGTGGTCATTGTTCTTACCGCTCTGTTAGCCGTTGGTTTGGGGGTTACGACCGGCTTTTGGGGGAGATCTATTGTAGTGGGAAGAAAAACAGCCTTGGCTAAAGATGAGGCTGCCAGAATCATAGATGATGCTGGCGAACAGAGTAAGCAGATCCTGGTAGAAGCTAAAGAAGAAGCATTAGTAAATCGTAATGCTATGGAAGCGGATTTGCGAGAGAGAAGAGGAGATTTGCAGCGCATGGAGAGAAGAGTAGCAAATAGAGAAGAAAGCGCTGAACGCAAACTTGAAGAAGTAGATAAGGCAGAAAAAGATCTGTTGGTGAAGGGAGAAGAGTTAGAAGGACAATTTTCAGAAGTCAAAGAACTTAAGGAAAAGGAAGAAATTGTTCTAGAAAGACTTTCAGGTTTGTCCGCTAACGATGCGAAGGAGGTTGTCATAAAGGCAGCTGAGGATGAGATGGAATATGAACTAGCTCGACGTTATCGCGACAGAGAGCAGCAAGTTAAGGAGGAAGCAGATCAAAAAGCTAGGAAGATATTAACCTTATCAATAAATAGGTTAGCATCTGAGGTGGTTTCAGAAAGTACGGTCAAATTTATCCCCCTACCTAACGATGACATGAAAGGTAGATTAATTGGTCGAGAAGGAAGAAACATTAGGGCAATCGAGGCTGCAACTGGTGTAGATTTAATAATTGACGATACGCCAGAAGCTGTTTCAGTATCTTGTTTTGATCCAATAAGGAGAGAGATAGCTAGGCGCGCCATATCAAAATTAGTACTTGATGGTCGCATACACCCTGCTCGTATTGAAGAAGTAGTGGAGAAATCCAAAGAAGAACTCGACGAGGAAATCAGAGAAGAGGGTGAGCAGGCAGTTATAGATGCTGGTGTTATGGGTCTTAATCCAGAATTAATCAAACTTTTGGGTAGGCTCAAATATCGTTATAGCTACGGAGAGAATATACTTAAGCATAGCGTTGAGGTATCTTTGCTATCCGGTATGATTGCAGCGGAAGTAGGAGGAGTTTCTGTCCCTGTTGCTAAAGCAGGAGGCTTGCTTCACGATATTGGTAAGGCACTTACACACGAGGTTGAAGGTACTCATGCTGAGATCGGTGCTGACGTTGCAAGAAGATATGGTATAAGCCCAGAAATAGAAAGAGCCATAATGGAGCACCATGATGAGGAACGTGGTTCGATAGAAGCATTTATAGTGGCATCAGCAGATGCGATAAGTGCTGCAAGACCTGGTTCTAGGAAAGATACTCTTGAACACTATGTACAGCGATTACAGGCATTAGAGGAAGTAGCACAAAGCTTCCCTGGTGTGGAAAAATGTTTTGCTATACAAGCGGGTAGAGAGGTTAGGATAATGGTTAAACCAGATGAAGTAGATGATATTACTGCTTCTAAGCTTGCTAGAGATGTTGTAAAGAAAATAGAAGAAAATCTTGTTTATCCTGGGTTGGTAAAAGTTACAGTAATACGCGAAACTCGTTCTATAGAGTACGCTAGGTAGACTAATAAACATATTAATAAAAGGGTACTAGATTGCGGGTATTGATAATAGGTGACGTAGTAGGTAAGCCTGGTAGAAAAGCTGTTGAGGCTTTGCTGCCAGGCTTACGAAAAGAGATGGGAATCGACCTTACGGTTATTAATGGGGAAAACGCCGCGGGTGGGTTCGGTATTACATATGAGATAGCACAAGAGCTGTTTAATTATGGAGCAGATGTCATTACATCTGGCAATCATATTTGGGACCAGCGAGATATCATTCCATATCTAGATGAAGGAACACCCATACTTA
>CAUZSC010000021.1:0-19253 GCA_963582505.1 Dehalococcoidia bacterium | reverse complement strand
GTAAATCTGAAGTTAGTGTAAAATGATGCAACCCCCCAAACGTCATTAATAGTAGATTTAGTATGGATCGCTACTTGTTCTATTGCACGAGAAGGAATATATCCAAACTCATCCTCGACTGCTAACAGCGAAGACAATACGGTAACGGTCTTAGCATTCTTATTAACCAACGCGTTCGTTATTCTGTCTCGAATGTCATTTGAAGGTGCTGTCAACTCGCCTCCTACAATCGGAGAATTTCTGACCAAAGGAATGTTAGCATAAGAGAGTATATCGTTCAATATATTCCCTTATATGTTATGCAGTATTTTGAGTAAAATAACTAAACTTCGCTTAAGGAAATGAACATTCTTGTACAAGATAGGTCTTCATAACGATATGGAGAACATATTCTCTGGGATAAGAAATCATAACTCCACCAGTACCAGTGCTAGATCTCTATTTTCTTCTTATTGCTAGATATAATAGCTTCATTGGTGTCTTTGGGCTTTGTAGTACCCAATAGATACATCCGGAGACTTAAATCTACCTTGGATCAAATATCTGATAATCTCGACGGTAACCCATTGTTTAATGCCTCTATATGATCTGGTGTTATACCGCAGCATCCACCTACTATACTTGCACCGGCTAAAAGCCAGTCCCTGGCGTAATTAACATATTCTTTAACACTGCGCTCCACTACATGTTCATATTGTTGAACAGTGTCTTGGGAAGCTTCTATTGAATGCGCATAGGCACCTATGGGGAGAGAGGTGTGATTCCTAAGTATTTTCAATGCTGATTTAGTGTGTTTCACATCTGAGTGCATTATGCAGAAAGCAGATACTCCTTCTATATCCTGTACTGCTTCTACGCCGTCTTTTATACTCTCGTTGCCATGTTTACGCAATCCCAAATAGATTTGTCCATCCTCCGATTCTGTTACTGAGTAGCCAACCCAAATCGGGAGTCCAGTCTCTGATGCTGCTTGTGCCGCAGCTCTCGCATCCATTGTCCTTATAAGCATCTCCAATGCAAAGAAATCAACCCCAGCTTTCGCCAGTATTTGTGCTTGTTCACGGTAATTACCCAAAGCTTCTTCGTATGATGGTATGATGGTCGGATCGTTCATAGGAAAGAAAGTGGACATAGAGCCAGCTATCAAAATTTCTTTATCAGATTGTACGTTTTCCCTAGCTTCTTTAGCTAATGTCACAGAAATATTGTTGATTTCTACGGTCTTATCATCTAGGTTACCTCTTTTTAAACCACTCCTACTTGTCCAGAATGTGTTTGTTATTATAACTTCCGCTCCAGAACTAATATAATCTTCGTGTATCTGACGTATGACATCTGGATGGGTTAAATTCGCTCTTCCTGACCAAGTATCAGGGCACAATGGAACTTTTCTCCTAGGAATCTCAGTGCCCGTCCCTCCGTCAATTATTACAACTTCTCTGGCATTTAATCTAGAATTTAGTGCATTAAACTTCGCCATATTGGCTCCCATTTATATATACTTGTATATATTATTTATGTTAATTGCTAATTTGAGTAACTACTTCCTGCTTTTCCACCCTCCACACGAAACCTGTAGGTACGTTACGTAGTGATACACCGCAGTATATTTTCTTAGCTGAATAAGCGGCAATTACACTATCCGGAATCGGGCATATAGGTATAAAGGACAACTGAACAAACGAACCACCTTGTCTAAGTAATTTGAAACTTTTATCAAATATGATTTTACGTGTATCACGTGTAATTAAATTTAAAGGTATCCCAGATACCACATTATCATACTCCTTAATCCCTAATGTGCATGTCAGAGTATCTATATCTATGGCATCTGCGCATATGACTTCAGCTTTTGG
This sequence comes from Dehalococcoidia bacterium, assembly GCA_963582505.1. Taxonomy (GTDB): domain Bacteria; phylum Chloroflexota; class Dehalococcoidia; order Lucifugimonadales; family UBA2985; genus UBA2985. Next base: position 17,397 of record CAUZSC010000021.1, on the reverse strand, counting down.
AAAAGATTTTCTTAAGAAATTGGATAATTCTAATGATTTTTCCAGGAGCACTAATTTCTCTTCTGGAATACCCTTTCTTACCATTGACCTAGTGACATTACCTGTCCCTGCACCTAGTTCAAGAATAACTCCACTAGGATAAGGCTTAATGTGATCTATTATGAGTGAACTTAAGGCAACACTGCTGGGAAACAATGACCCAAGTTGAAGTGGGTGCCTGAGATAATTTTCCAGCCATATTTTATAACTCATATATATTATGTATATTGTATAAGCTTTGCGGCTATTTACTCTATTTCTAACTAACCCAAATAGTGTAGTAGAATAAATAAAGTATACCAGAGTTAAATTAGTCGAGTAACCTAATCATGTATTCCATGGTTTCTCTTCTTGAACTTGCTAGGAGAATAAAGACATGAACGTCACAGAAGCAATTGCGAAAATACTAAAATCTGAAGGAATAGAATGGGTCTCTTGTTTCCCAAGTAATCCATTGATTGAAGCAGTAGCTAAAGAAGGAATAAGACCTATTGCTTTTCGTCATGAGCGTGGAGCAGTTATGGCTGCTGATGGCTATAGCAGGATGAATGGCAGAAAGAAATTCGGGGTAGTTTTAATACAAGATCAAGCCGGTGCTGAAAATGCTATGGGTGCTATAAGTCAAGCATACGCAGATAATGTACCCATCCTAGTAATGCCACGTGGATCTAGTTTAGAGCGTATATCTGTTAGACCTTACTTTACCGCTGCCACTACGTATAGAGATATATCTAAACATGTAGAAACTATATCAAGGCCAGATATGGTTGGCGCAGTAATGAGGCGCGCATTCCACGCTCTGCGTAACGGTAGACCCGGTCCTGTCATAGTAGAGATGCCAAGCGATGTAGTTGAAAATGAAATTTACGAAAGTGACATAGGATACCATTCCCCCAAAATATCTATACAATTGCCTGACCCATCAGATATCAAGGATGCAGTGCAAGCACTGCTAAATGCAACAAACCCAGTCATATGGTCCGGCATGGGAGTGCTTTTGGCAGATGCAACTACAGAATTAAAGGAATTTGCAGAATTAACAGAGATTCCGGTTTATACATCTATGCCTGGAAAGTCGTCTATAGATGAACGCCATCCGCTAGCTCTTGGTGGTGGAAGTTCAGCTACTACTTTGGCAGCCCGTGAGTGGCTCAAGAAGTCTGATGTTCTATTCGCAGTAGGCTCCAGTATGACTAAAACTGGGTATGGACAAAGAATTCCTCCAGGTAAAACAATAATACATAATGTTGGCAGTTTAGAGGATATAAACAAAGATTTCGGGGTAGATATAGCTCTTCCTGGAGATACTAAAGCTACTCTGCAAAGCATGATAGAAGAGGTAAAACTCAGGACTGGCGAAACCGGACGCAAAGGTACGACTCAAGTTCCACAAGAAATCGAAAAACTCAAAAAGGAATGGCTCGAAACGTGGTTGCCAATTCTTAATGATGACACTGAACCAATTAACCCCTACAGAATAATATGGGAACTTAATCAAACCTTAGATTTGCAGAACAGCATAGTTACACATGATGCAGGATCACCTAGAGACATGATGGTGCCGTTTTTCACCGCAACCTCTCCTCACAGTTATATAGGATGGGGTAAATCCACTCATTTAGGTTATGGAATACCCCTCATGATTGGCGCAAAAATAGCAATGCCAAATAAGTTCTGCCTGAATTTCATGGGGGACGGTGCTTTCGGTATGTCTGGACTAGATATTGAGACTGCCGTAAGATCTGGGGCTGCCATAACAACCATAGTTCTTAATAACGGAGGTATGGCAACATACCCTGGCTTCTCCCCAATAGCCAGAGAGTTGTACAAAGTGTCACACATGTATGGTGACTACGCTAAAATTGCAGAAGGTATGGGCGCAACTGGGATAACAGTAATTAAACCCAAGGATATCTCCATAGCACTCAAAAAAGCTCAACAGTTAAATAGTGAAGGGAAAACAGTTTTGATAGATATCCACTCAAGGGCTGAAGACCGCAGATCGCCTGATGGATTTGATACAGTCACCGAATGGGCCAGATGGACCTGATCACCAAAGCCAAGCGGCACCTCTCACACCACTCGAATCCCCGTACTTAGCTTGGCGAACTTCTGTCGCACACTCTTTGCCAAAAACCCAGCTAGACAGCACAGGTCTAATATTGGAATAAAGCCGCTCAATATTCGACATACCACCGCCTAACACAATTATATCTGGGTCCAATGTATTAACTAAACCCGCCAATGCTTTCCCAAGCCTTTGTTCGTACCTTAATAGACATTGCTCAGCATTTGATTCGCCATTTGCAGCCAATTCAACAATTTCATAGGCTTCAAGCAAATGCCCTGTATGAAGCTCATAATCTTTCGCGAATCCCTGTCCAGATAGAAAAGTTTCCACACAGCCAGTTCGGCCGCAATAGCAAAGAACTTTTCCTGTATAACGTATATCCTCATCGCTTGGCCATGGAAGAGGGTTATGTCCCCACTCTCCGGCTACTCCATTTACACCTATATGTGCTTTACCATCGATTGCAATACCTCCTCCACAACCTGTACCTATAATCACAGCGAAAACTACTTTAAATCCTACTCCTGACCCATCGACCGCCTCAGAAACAGCAAGGCAATTTGCATCATTTGCTATCCGAACCGGCCTGGCTAGCATTCGTTCCAAATCCTGATCTAAAGTTGTCCTATTAAGCCATATAGAATTAGCATTCTTTACCGTATTAGTCACTGAAGATAAAGTGCCAGGTATACCTATACCTATAGAATCTGCCACACCAATACTATCTTCTACTTCACTAATCAGCTGTTTTATAGTACGCAGTGTCTCAGCATAGTTATCTTTTGGAGTTAAGACCCTCTCTCTATACAACTCATCACCTAAATCTGATAGAGCAATTATTTCTATTTTTGTACCACCCAGATCTACTCCAAGTCTCATATAATGCTCCCTCCAATGCTACTATAAATTGATGCCTTTAGATGAGTAATGGAATCACTTATTTGTCTATAGAATCAACTACGCCTTCAAACATTCCACAGCTAATTATGCTGTAAATTAATCTCAATTATTTCTATTAACTGGATAGATAACCAGTCCAGCACTTATAGACAAAATCGCGGCAAATATAATGGCATATTGCAGATCAATACCGCCCAATATTCCAGCAAGAACCGCACCAAGTGCAGCAAATCCCTCTGCAAACGATGAAATCACTCCCAGTACTGTGGATTCACGATGACCTATCTTTTCTAAGGCCATAGCAATTATTACTGAACGATTTGATAACATTAGAAGCCCAGCAATTATCAAGAGTGGGAGTATTGAAATATTACTTGATGCAAAAATTATAAGCCCTGTGCAAAACCCTCCAGCAATTAACCCTACCATAATGATGACTTTTCTACCGACCCTATCCGACAAATTTCCAACCAACGGTGCTGCTACTGCTCCGCCAATCAGGAATAAAGAAAATGCCAAGCCTGTCATACTTGAAGAAAATCCCTTAACCTCTTGGAAATACAGTGGCCCCATACCCATAAATGCCACTATAGCCATGTTATGTAGAAGAAACATAAATAATATAAGTAAAACCTCAGGCTTAATCACCGACCTCAACAAGCTTTGCCTATCTAGGTTATAATCCAATTCTTTAGTCGGGGCCATAACCATGGGTGCAAGTCTAAAAAAAATCAAACCCATTATTATGGATGGTATTGTACTAATCTGAAGTACCTGATCCCAATCCAAAATCATAAGTAGCATACCCACCATAAGAGGAGCTGCTACTTCAGCAACCGTGCCGCCCATCATATGTACTCCGAGAACGTAACCTTTCCTATTCGGCATCCATTGGGCCATTACCCCCATAGCAACAGGATGCCATGCAGCAGCAGCAGAACCGGCAAGTGTTAGGAAACTTAATACAATCCAATAATTGTTTGAAGTTGAAGCTATTAACTGGGCTACAGAAACCAACCAAAACGTACTGAGCAAGAAGATCCCTCTCCTTCTCATGTTATCTCCTAAGATTCCTGCTGGAAGATCCGTAATGCCAGCTGCCATCTGCCTTGCAGCAAAAAGTAGACCTATTTGGAATGGACTAAGGTCCATAGCCAGAGCCATAGCAGGTGCCAGTAGCCATAGGGCACCTCCTCCCCAATCAACCGCACCATGTCCTACAGGAAATGCTACTAGATATAGCCATTGCTGTTTCTTAAAGGAAAATTTAATTACACTACTCCGCCGTATTTAGAAATCTTATTTTCAGACTCGACTCTATCACCTCACACTTCTATTGTCATCATTTGTATATAAATATCATTCGTTAAGTGGCAAAGATATAATAAAGCTAATCAATGCCTGTAATTCTGCATTATCTATTTCGTGAGATATGTTGTGTATTAATCCAGTTTGAAAAACTTCTTCAAGATTGTTCGCACTTCCGTCATGAAAATACGGTGCCGTTAACCATATACCACGCAAAGACGGCGTGTCGAATGCTGTACTGCTACCGTGGAAATTCTTTTCTTTATTCTTATCACCTGTCCCTACATCATGTAATTTATGATCTGTATAGAAAGGCGGCATATGACATGTCTGGCAATTTAATCCATCAAAGACAGATTGCCCCAAAGCTATAACATCTTTCTCGCTGTTGTAAGGTGCATTTGGACTCACAAGAGATGCAAGATAGGCTGCTAAAGCATCAAGTTCTTCAGAAATTCCTACATGTGAATCTCCCAATGAGTCGTAAGCTAATTTTCCAGTCAAACCTTTACCAAATTGAATTTTCTGGATGGTTATTTCTACATCCTGAAGTTCATCAAAATCACCAGACCAATGCATAGGCATGGTCTGTGCTATGTCAAACAGGGCTGGTGTATTTCTAGGTCCATCTGGAAAACCAAGCCATGTACGACTATCCATCATTCCATCAAAGTGGCATGTAGCACACGAAATCCAATTATCATTTGTTAAACCAGGACTTGCGGCTGAATTGAATAGTTTTTTTCCTGTCAAAAGAGTAGAGCTCAATGGAATTTTAGTTATTGGTATTGTATTTGATACAATTAAAGTTCTGGTATCAATAACAGACAGCGTACCATCAAGGACATTGTTTACAAATATCCTTGATTCATCTGGCACTATCGCTATGCCTCTAGGGTTTGAGCCTACCATAAGGTTTGCCAATCCCCTATTTGTTCTGAGATCAATGACAGATACATTGTCACTACCAGCGTTAGTTACATACAAAATATGTGTAGAAGGAGATAACGCCGCTGAAAACGGCATATTCACAGGTTGATCCGCTGTATCCAATGTGATGCGTTTCTTCGTCAGTATTTGCAATTCATCGAGATCTAGTACATTTACTATCGGAAATACTGTGGTATCAAACAGAGGAGCCAGATTTGTAGTATTCGATCGTGTTTGTGGTATATAAGCTTTCTTTCCATCCTGATCTATAACTATAAATTGAGATAGGTTAGTTTCTAATCCAGTAGATGCCATTCCAATTATTGTATTCGTCGATACGTTAATAACTGTAATTTTCCCAGTAAACAAATGAGTTATAAGCAATTTTTCGGCATTCTGGCTTAAAGCTATTCCTGAGGGGAAAGGTTCAACTTGTATACGAGTCAACAATTCTCCTGTTAATAGATCTATCACACTAACAGAGCCAATGCCAAACTCGGTGATGAAACCAAGGATACCATTGGTAACCACTCCATATGGCATGTGACCTACCTCGTATTGAGCGATCTCTTTGTGCTGGTTAAGATCTATTACAGACAGAGTCGCTGAATCATAATTTGTTACTAGGGCCTTCTTAGCATCAGGTGTGATAGCTACTGTTATTGGATTATCACCTACGGATATCTCTGTAATGAACTCTAGGGTAATAGCATCTACAAGTGTTATAGAGTCACTATCAGGATTAACTGCTACCACAAGATTGCCATCCGGAGAAACAGCGATAGGTGAGGAAGAATGCGACTCGATTAGTAAAGTCTGTTCTGTAACTGAATTAACTGGTTCATTAGCATTTGATGGCGATGATATAGGTGCAGAAATCGTCGGTTCAATTGCATCAACTGCAACTATATCCACATTATTCTTACACCCTACTAAAATCCAAGTTAATATCAATGCGATAATCAGTATAGACTTGAGATACACAACCAAATAATCCTTACTGTTTTCTTAACTATTTACCTGAGACTGGAGGTTATTTCAGGCATTCTGTGGCATTTGAAGAAAATGGGTTTTCAGATCCATCCAATTTGTATCCCATACAAGCAGGCATTGCAATATCTTCAGATGATTGACTTTGACCTCTATCAAACCCGAAAATCCCCCATTTTTCATGGAAATCCTGGACTATTTGGTCAGTGAAAATCGCTGGTGTTTGTTGAGACTCTCTATTTGGTTGAACACTAAAGTGAATGTGTGGACCAGGGAAATTTCCATCCGGGGCTAGGTACATATAAGCTATGATTTGACCCTTATAAACCGATTGACCTTCTTCTACAAGGATAAACGGTTTATAAAAAGAGTTATCCCCAGGAGACATAGACGGTTCCATTGACATGCCAAATTTGACGGGTTCACCATCTTTTTGAGCGAAGACAATGTTCACACTATATTTGTGGTTACCCCCACCTACTGTCTCATAAGTCTCTATGCGTTCTATGTACCCATCGGAAACCGCATAAATAGCTGGGAAATCGGTAACAGACGTCCCGTACGGCCATTTGTAGTTGCTATTGTCCCAATTAACATGGGCTCCGTCGTCAGGGTCTTTTGTGCCTTGCCCTTTAAATGGGTGCCCTCCCACCACGTCTTTTAAATCCACTAAGAATTGATCCGTTTTATTAGTTTCAAAGGAAGAAAGTTCTGGCAATTCAGAAAGAGTAGTAGTAAAACTTGGGACAGTGGGCACTCTTGCTCCATGTGTAACTATTGTTCCTACCACCTCAGATGAAACACCATTTGCTTCCCCCACAGAGTGAAATGTAACTGTAATGGTATCAGCAATCCCTTCTTCGTAATCAAAGTTATTAGCGAGGTTATTCAGTGCTTGGGCATCCAAATTCCATGTTATCTTATTCCCTTGAACTGATACGTCTTCATCCACCAACACCACACCAGGCATTGTTACAATAACTGTAGCCTTATCTCCATTCCATCCGCTCGGTAATTCTGCCTGAAAGTTCGCATTCCTTACATTGGCAAACCATTCAGCAGGAGTCAGTTGGGATAAATCTGTTTCTATCAACAACGATTGAGTTCCTGGTCCTTTTACAGTGAACCTAAATGTTGATCCATCTGGAGACAATAGTCCACCGTTTGGATACGGTGCTTCTACTGGACCAGCACTGGTCATACCATCATGTGTTACTTTTAGATTAACGCTCCAAATACCCGATTGATCTAGTATAAAATCATCATCTGGTTGATAAAAATATCCAACAGTATTCGCACGGCCTTCAAAATCTCGAGCCGTACCATCTGGGGAAGTAACAGTGTATTCCACATAGCTAGGTAATGTTGGCATAATCGGACCTGCCATCTGGAAATAGTCTCCCATTTCTAGAACTGCTCCGGGTTGCACTCCAAGAGGAAGCATAAACATGTCTACTTGCCGTCCATGTACTGTAAATAGCGGTCCTCCATCAGGCCCACCGGCTGCTCCCTGGAAAGGAGGCATGAACCTCGCACCCATAGGATCATCATCCTGTGCCATAACCCACCCAGAGGCATATGCCGCATATACTCCTTGCTTTAACGTGTCATCTCGTATCGTGGAAGCTGCATACATAAACTTAAAATCACCCGGCAAATCTCCCTGACGACCATTACCAGACTGCATATGATAGGCATCATCAAATCTCCAGTATGTGCCACCAAGATCATCTCCAAGGATATGCTCCCTCACACGAATTCCTGGCCTCTGAACAGAGACATAGCTATAAGCCCAGAGATCTACGCTTTCATCTCTACTTACGGTGCCAGGCAGCACAGATGTTGAAAATGGCAATTGCCCAGCAATAATCAAATCCTCTTTGGCTATTCCATCGTGACCTTCGTCACTTATCTGTTCTTTTACTCTAGAGATAAGTGCGTTATTTTCATCGAGTATCTGGAGGCTCGTAAGGAGAACAACGGAATTTTTCAAGTGCCCACTATTTTGTCCCCACATGACATCTCCTGAGAAATATGGCATTTGAATATGATCGGCATTAGTACTTGTAAAATCTTCTACAAAGCCCCATACAGGAGGAATTTCAGTAAGTCTGTTCGGTCCTCGCCTCCCATGGAGAATCATCGGTCCATCTGCAGTAGCAACAGCACTTCCAAATGTTAAGCTACCTACCCAGAGGTTAGCATTATCATCGGCATAACGTGCCTCTACATCGACGCGATATTCCCCGTCTTTGTTAAATTTGAAATAATCCCCATCACCATCCCACCATCCATTTTGATTTGCATTGCCGGTGAAGATACTACTAGTAACTTCTCCATCGGCACCTATTAATTTTACTTCGTAATAAATGGCAGCTGGGACTCCTGGCATCACCCTCAACCCAACTGGCATACTATCTCCTATTTCAAACGGTGTTCCTGGTAAAAGACTAGTCTCAATATCCAAAACATTTGCAACTGTGACATCATAGGTGCCTGATATAGTATATGCTCGGCCATATATATCAGCGATCTCACCATCCAAACTAACTACATAACTCCCATCTGTAGGAAATTCATATTTAAATTGGTTATTGTCAGCCTGCAGTTGGGGTATTTCGCCAAGGTTACCTCCTCCTTCAGCAACAGTCCTATGCCAAGGAGTACGGGGGGACTTTATTGTATATCGTGCCAATGCAGTAGGTCCCATTGTATCTATTTCGCCATCTGGCCTGCGTACCGTAACAGTAAGACTACTATTTGAGAAATCTAATTCTATGGATGGTGCAGCTGAAGGTGCTCTATCCACAACTCCTAACATTGGAACATACGGTTCTAAGCTATATTCCCAAGGTATTCCATAATCATCTAAGCGTGAAATTACAGGTTGATGACGTACTCCGGCCCTATGGCTAAGATCGAAGAAACCTTGATCTTCTCTAGCGACAACTCCTCCACGAGACCCTTCACTCATTTCGTCAGCTAATATGGTGGCCGTAAGGCTCATGGCGTCTGGTTGCCCCACAATAAATGTCCCAATAGAAGCTTTCTGCAAGAATGATCTATGAAGGATATTCGGTGTCCCTTGTCTAGGCAACCCGTCTACTCCACTTAGCCCTGCTTTTATTTGAAATAACCCATCTCGCGAAGTTTCATTAACGGTTAATGTAGTAGAGAAATCACTTACCCAAAGGCCATCTTCAAATCTCCAGTCTAGTTGAGTGGTGCCAAGTGAATAATCTTGTGCCAACAAACCTTTACTCTCTATCGGCAAGTCAGTTGATGTAAACAGCGTTGTGGTAAAAACTCTGGCCCCCCCAACCTGTCGTCCATTGGCATTTATTAGTAGAGTTGCATCAAATCTCAACTCTGCAGAACTGGGTTCATTGGCTTTGTCTGTTCGTATTGCTATTTGGCCAGATATATCCACTTCTTGGCCAGGCGAAAACTCATCTCCACTTAGATCACCGCTTATAGTCCATGGTGCATCTTCGTCACTAGGAAGGCGCCCAGCTGAACTGAAAGAAATACCTGATCCAGAATCGTCTGTTGGTATGCGTAGAAAGACACCCGGCGGGAATATAGTTCGTAAGGTATTCGGCCCGTGAGTAGATCCCGGATCTTCAACATTGAATATTTGTTTGGTTGTGTCTTGTTTAATTAATATGTGAGTACCGGGTTGACCATCTATCTCAGCCTCGAATGTTCCATTCTCACTGGCTTCTGCCACAACAAAAGTGCCTAATTCCAAATTTGCTACCATAACATTTGCATTTGGAGGAACAGCATTTTTTGCTCCGGTTATACTAGCCATTCTAGAGCCAGCATTATAATCAAGATTAATTGCTCGTGTGTCCGGAGCAGAAAGGATTACAGCTGATTCTGACTGGGATAATACATCCCATTCTTCCTTAACTATTGAAGTATTCAATATCCTTGGACTACTTACATCTGCTGTTGTATCACTGTCTTGCTGTTGGAATTGATCTTTACTATCAGGTTCATCCTTCTTTGGTGATTGGGATACAACAGTATCTGAAGTAGTAACAGCAATGCCATCACTTTCTATCGCAACTCCCCATTCACAATCGCCATCGCACTTTATATTAATTGAGTAGCGTCCGGTATCACCAACATTAGTATCATATTTACCATTGTTTGATGAAGGACCATTGTATATCTGCCTAGCGGAGTCACCAGATTCAACCCAATATACGGTTATTGGTCCACCTGTGTAATCGATAAGTAGAATATCACCACTTTTAACATCAAATTGTGCTGTTTCTCCATTACCATTCCCCACAAATTCATAAATTGTTTTCATCTGGGGTACAGTTTCGTTTTGCTTTTGTTCTTCTACTTGTGATTTAGTCTGTTCAAGTTTAATAGTAGGTGATGTATCAGAAATGTTAGTTTTAACAGGAGTAGGTGAAGCTAATGATTCAGAAGCACTTGGAGTCGGAGATTGAGACTGAATAGCCTCAGTAGGAGATATAGGCTCAACAGCCCCACTTCCACAACCCACCAATACAAATAACATAAGAGCTTTTAGAATTAATTTGAGAGAATTCATACTTGCACTATCTTATTATATATATGTCATTGACTGCAATTAGTTTAGTGTATATAGGAAGAATACACTCCAAGGATAGAGTGGTCTCACCTTATGACTCAATTGTTGGTGGAGCTGAGGGGGCTCGAACTCCTGACCCTCTGCTTGCAAGTTATCGGTATCACTATTTCACGTAGTATCTACATGTAACATTCTGTAGCTAGAAATTGGGTGACCTGTAATATCTTAGTAGACGGCGTTGGTGTACTTGTTGGTGTAGGAAAATTTTACAGAGTAATTACTTATCCTTATTAAATAAGAAAGGGTTCTGGTTTTATCCAATGTTCCAATTCACTAATCTCTATTTGCTTACGTTGTTCTAATGTTACTCCCTGACCACCACGCACAACATTTAACAGAGTCTGGGCCACTTCCCAACCATTGCCTTCTCCTCCAACCACATCCTCTATTGGTAAACTAACGTCATTTATAACAAAACTCCTCTGTGATCTACCAATCATCGTTTTCTTACTGTTAATCGTTATCCCACTCCCCTTAGCCCTTAAAATAATCATACTTAGATTCTCATGTTTCGGACCATCCGGATCCGTGGTAACTAATGTAAACAGGTAATCTGGGGTGAGTTGAGAGGCTATATGACCTTTCTCACCATTTACTACATATTCATCGCCGTCCTTTATGGCAGTAGTCGCCTGCCATGCCAAATCAGATCCACTTAATGGTTCGCTTTGTATTTGACAAACAGTTATCTCTCCACGCAAAGTTGGAGTAAGCCACTTAGCCTTCTGTTCCTCTGTCCCACACACTCTCATAGCCACCAAAAATGGCATGTTCAATCCAAAAGGAGGCATCCTGTGGTCGTCTCATTTCTTCTTCTATAACAGCAGCAGCAGCAGGAAAGCCACCTCCGCCAAAATAAGTCGGCCATCTAGGAGCAAGCCAACCTCTGTCTCCAAAATCCCTTCGTATAGCCCTTATCCACTCTTCCATATCAGGAGTCAGATCCTCGTTCGGACTAGGTAGCACAGTATCACTAGGAACATTCTCCTCAATCCAACTTCGGACTGCTGCCTGCAATGCCTTTAGATCAATTATACTCATCTATACTCATCATTTTTAGACTCCTTTAATTGGAATCAATTCCATACAGTATATACTCGCTGATGTACTATTTATAAGTACTGTTAAGGTAATGTTATAAGTGTTTAATCTAAGAATAGGAACAATCCAAATAATTCTTTGCCTAGGATTTATTATTGATTACTTAAGCTCATTCTTAGCATCTACATTTATTTGCTTCATTTGAACCTGTTGAGTAAACAAACCCGTATATCTACCTAGAACAGTAGCAGCTCTTATTCGTGTTTGTGAAATGTTGTCAACAGTCGAACTGAATGCCGCGTCAATATGCAAAGCTCTATAACTAAGTGGCTATCTGGAATACTAGTAATCCCACAAGAACTGAAGCTACACCGAACGATTGTCTGGGAAGAAGTTTCTCTTGAAAGAAAATGAACCCACCGACTATGGGGATAATCGGATAGATCGAGAACCCAGCAGCGACCAAGGACACCGAGCCACCTCCTGCCCCCATGGCGTATGTTGCCAAACCAATGAACTGAAGAATCCCTACCATGGCCGCGACAAGAACAATGGTGAGAGAGGGTGACCACAACGGCATGCTTCTGGTTGCTATTTGAGCCGGTATAAGAATCACCAATCCGCAAAGGCGTATCAAGTAGAGTGGAAGGAACCAGCCCATCTCCTGAGCCATGACGCCTATCGAGAATATGAACAACCCAGCAATGGCCATCGTGAGGAGAGCGTACGAAACACCCTTTGCCAAGTGAGTTCTGCCCAGAGATGGGCCACCTACAGTCATCGAGGCGAGCACAATCCCGATGGTAGCAATTGCTATTCCCAAGGCTTGGACCGAACTTAGATCCTCTCCAAGAAATATTGCAGATAAGAAAATAACTAGAATAATATGTGTGGAAATAATGGGGATTACCAAAGCAATAGGGCCTACCTTAAGGCTTTTGTAAAATACTACCAACATACCGAGACAAAGAACGCTCAATCCACCGAGGATGGCAAAATGCGTGAGAGATATAGCATGCAACTCTGCACCTAGTGCTAAATACGGCGTGGCTATGACAACAACCCCGATATGAGACCATAGCATCAGTCGGATGATACCTATTCTTCTAGCAGCTACAACAGCTATGAGGTCAGCGACCCCAAAGACAACCCCCGCTATTAATCCCAAAGAGAAGCTTTCGAACAACACTTTGCGTTTCCTACTGTGCCTTTCTTATTTCAGATTCCGAGCATTCGCTTCATCAGAAAGAGTGGAGCCTCGGGTTTTCAAAAACCAAAACCCAAACGCTTGACAAAGTATGTGCATACATGTTCATACTTAACGAGAAATTTCAACTCTACGAAAGGACGAATCCCAAAGCATGGCCTAGGACACAAGAAGTACAACATAACCTTTACAACACCTTATTATTAAGACATGTATTGTACTTCCTACTTTATTCTACAGAATTGCCAGCTTGTGTCAAGGGATTAGAGAGGGTATTAGTTATGGCTGAATGGTCGTTCATCACAAACCACGGCAGTGTATTGGCTGTAATAGCTATGCATACGGACCAGACGGCTCGGCAGATAGGCGACGCTGCCGGGATAACGGAGCGGGCTGCCCATAAGATTATCAAGGACTTGGAGAATGAAGGGTACGTAAGCAAGTACCGGGATGGGAGGCGAAACTCATATCGGATCCATGCGAACGTTCCTTTGAAGGATGATATTAGCAATGCAACGGTAGGCGAACTCTTAGTGGCTCTCGGATGGAAGCGTGGCCGAAGACAGCCAAAAGGCACTGAAACGGATCAAGTAGTATAGTCCCTTGAGTTTCTCTCTTACTATCTGCTTGGTTTTACCATATCTGTAATCTGGGAGATATCGGGAATAGGTAGGGAAAATTAACTGAGTAATTCAGATTTATACCTATAACATTACTATCAAAGTCACACTGGATATATACTCTCATGTCATTCTGAGTGTGCAAGAAAATGTAGTAACAGACTTCAACTTAACCTACTAAATCAACTCACTTTGTAAATTGAGATGGCATATTTTAGGCCTGAAAAGTTGGTGGAGCTGAGGAGTCTTGAACTCCTGACCCCCTACTTGCAAATTAGGTGCTACGATATAAGTCCACGTAAGCCACTATTAAATCTACATGTTTAGTTAACCTATGTAAATCTATATCAATTGGCGTTGGGGTCCATATTGGTGTCCACTAACCGATGATATAATCAAGACACCAAATGCAGGGGTGGTGCTATGAAGAAAACTTTCTCTCTTATTGTTGTGGATTATTAGCAATTCTTCTTACTTGATGTAGCTATTCATGGAATTTCGAGAAGAGGAGTTAAAAGGATCTGAGGAAGTTTCTTAATAAATCACACTAGGAGATCGGATAAATTATGATCAAAGAAATAAATTTAATGAACAAGTCACTTGAATGGTTTGGTGTGTTAACTGCAATTGTTTATTCGGTGCTTGTCGCATCGAATACTGGCAATGAAGTACTTGGTTTTTCTTTACTTTTTATTTCTGCAATCGCTCTCGGTTTTTGGGCTTTTTTGTGCAAGCACTACGGAATTTTATTACTTCAGTTCTTTTATGCTACAGCAGGCATTGTAGGCGTGTTGAGATGGTTGTGAATGAAATTTGGTAAGACCACAATACTATGTTAGCTATTATAAAGAAGAGATCTCTCGTACTATTTTAGCCATTTTTGCGTAAGCTCTTGAACCTTCCAAGCAGGAGAACCTACCGTCCACTCTCGTGAAACCTGCACGGGAACAGAATGCATAATATGCGGTGCAGGGTCTTTATATGCTCCAATGTCAGTCGGATCCAGATCCGTATGAGATTCTATACCCACGGCACCCCATAGCAATGCAATTACCTCACCGTCGACGTTCAATATCGGAGAGCCACTGCTACCAATCATCCCTGGAACTGTAGTCTGCACAGTTGTCTTTGTACCAAGATAACCTTCTTTGTAAGAAGCATTTTGTTCCATCAATTTCTGTTGACTGTCCAAAGCTTCGTTAAATTCTACCTCTGTCTCATATTGTTCACGTAAAGGCGCAAAAATAATGGTCTCAGATTGTATGAAAATACCTGCTGTAAGAGCCCAATTACCCATCTGTCCAGGATGCCCAATGGCAAATAATGGATCACCATTTTGGAGTTTCTTAGAGTCACCCCAAGTCAAAGCAGGGACATCCAACGGAGCATCCGTTTGGAGAAGCGCCACATCCCAAACTTTATCATACCCTATCATCACAGCATTGAACTCTTCGCCAGCGAAGGTTTTTACAATTATACCAGAGACCACTCCACTCCGATAACCTGTTCCTTCCCCTGATATGACATGTTCGTTAGTTACTATCAGCTCATTTCCTATAACGAACCCGCTTCCCATTCCACCACCCGATTGAACGACTACGATTGACGACCGCAGGTCTTCAGCCAAAGCCAATACCCTTTCCTTACTCTCCTCGATTGGGAAGCCAGACTCAGGAAAGCTATAATCGTATCGCAAACCCAAATTATCTATACGTTCAAGCTCCGATGACAACCTAGTAATCTCATTCTTGAGAAATTCTGTATGCGGATCTTTTATTTCCGAAAGACCGGAGGATTCCTGCTCAAACATGGCATTAAAATCGGCTTCTAACATAAGAATCTTCGAGGCATCCACGGTAGTAGGTTGCTCCTCAAGCTTTGAATTATTGAACTCTTCCATCAAATCAAAAATTATGGCTTGGAGCTCTGCGTTTTCCTGTATGGCCTGGGACAAAAGATCAGGGTTTGTCAAAGGAGTTTGGAATGGCTGCAGGGTTGGTTCAACCGTTACTTCAATTGCTTGTGTATTGATGACAGTCGCGATAGGATCTGTGTCGATTTGAGGCTGCAGATTAGATTTTTCTGTACAACCTACTACTAGCAATCCAGCAAATAACATCCATCCAAGCACCAATCTCGCCTTAATTTTAGCACCACAAATCTGTCGAAGGTGTCTAATCACTTTACACCGTCTTCCGACAGGAACTGCTGCACCAAAGAGGATGCATCTTGGGCTGAAACTCCTAGACCAGTTTCTCCCTTTAGGAAACGAAGGCTAGTATGCAATTGAAGCGGTAGATGTCTTTCGTCCTCTGTTGATGCCCCAAAAAGAACTCCCACGACTTCGCCATTCATGTTGAAGATTGGGGATCCACTGCACCCTTTCTGGCACGGAGCAGAGAAGTGTATTTCTGTATAAACCCCCGTGTCATCAATGTGGTTAATTAACCCAATGTGGGTTACCCAGCTACCCATCATTCCTGGATTGCCTATAGTAAAGATTGGATCTTCAACTCTTATACTGTCAGCATTGCCCCACTTGAGTGTAGGCAGTGACAAGGACTTTTCAAGCCGAAGCAAAGCTACATCTGCATCTGCATTATCCCCAACCAGTGAAGCTTTAATCGACTTTCCCTGAAAAGTAAGGAGATTGATCTGACCACCGCGAAGAGAGCCGTCCAATCCCCGAATATTATGCGAATTTGTGACTGCTAGGTCAGGTTCTATTAGAAACGCCGTAGCGATACCACCGCCCCAAGAACCTGAGGCAATTTCCGTATATTGTGAAAATATTAGTACTGAGTCCCGCAAACCAGAAGCAAGTTCCCTCACTTCCTCTATCCGCGAGACAGGGAACCCGCTGGCAGTTTTTTCTGATCCTATGTCAAATTCCTTAGCTTTACCAATGAGTAGGTCTGTCCGGGCAGATATCAAATCTTTAGCCAGCTGATTCTGCTCGTCTAGAGGTGACTGTCCTTCAGCAACTTGAGCATCAAGGCCTTCTACAAGTTTTTCGAACTCAGCCTGATCTATTTCTATGTATCCTGGCGGTGGATCTTGATTTTGGTTAGCAGTGTTCTCTGCTTCTCTGTATTCAAAATCCGCTTTCATGCGATCAATATCAGAGCGCAATAATTCATTTTCAAGAAGCACTTCTTGTAATGTACGCTCTTCCTGAGCGTACACAGTAAATACACTCATAATCAGCAGGGAAAAAACAACGGAGGTCGAGAGTATGCAGATTGCTAGCAAGTATATTCTCACAATATAACTCCCATAGAACGACCCTTAATTTATCTCTTAGTTACCTGTGTGATTTTATCATATTGATTGCACTTCTAATCTATTTCATGAAAATAGACCTCTCAACTTAGCGGAAGGTCTCTTTTTGTGCCTAGAAAGAGACCTCTCAAATTAACGAGAGGTCTTATTTTATGACTGAAAGTTTGGTGGAGCTGAGGAGTCTCGAACTCCTGACCCCCTGCTTGCAAAGCAGGTGCTCTCCCAACTGAGCTACAGCCCCACAATACATTACTGAATCCTTAACAACTAAATAGTGGAAGGAAGGAATTTAATATAAATAAAAACTACACAGTAGGTTTACTAATGGACCAAGCAATCCAATTATGGGAGCTCCCTCCGGTTTTGACACCGGGTC
>CAUZSC010000020.1:0-19876 GCA_963582505.1 Dehalococcoidia bacterium | reverse complement strand
GGTGATCCTGCTGGCAATGCTGTAAGAGGATCAGTTGTTCCAGCCAAGTCTATTATCGCTCCGGACGTTGTGTGTTCGTTATACCAAACAGGGATATTCATTCTCCATGTTTCTAGGTTTGCATGAACGTCACCTTCAACCAGGGTTAGTTTCATAGTACCCGTTGTACCCTGTATTTCTTCAGTCTCGTAGCCATAACCGTTTTCAAG
This sequence comes from Dehalococcoidia bacterium, assembly GCA_963582505.1. Lineage (GTDB taxonomy): Bacteria > Chloroflexota > Dehalococcoidia > Lucifugimonadales > UBA2985 > UBA2985. Next base: position 19,667 of record CAUZSC010000020.1, on the reverse strand, counting down.
TATGTACCTTGTGATTGCAAGATGAACCCAGTTGCTACCCCACTGTCCATCGTGGAGTTTGATAATTTCTTTTGCCGGAGCCTCTGGTGCCGGAGCCTCAGTAGCTACAGGTGCCTTTGTAGGTGGTACAGGTGTTGGATCTTCTCCTCCACAGGCCATCACAAACATCATTCCCATGATGCCAATTAATATGCCCAAATAACTGGGCTTTAAATATTTCTTTAGCATTACTCTATATACCCTCCTTTATGGTATTTGTTGCTTTCTGTACTAGAGTATTAGTTCGACTACCTTCCAGAATCATTTCAAGCATATATGATTTGCTTAGAGTCTGGTATTTTGTCTAAACAATTTACTTATCTAGTTTCACCTCCTAAATGAAATGTCCAATTCCTAGTAACTTTTTTGCAAAAAGCATAACTCAAACAAAATAATCACACTGGAAATTTGTGGTTTTGCAGGAGACAACGTAGACCGCACTTACAGGCTCATTGCGTAGCCATTTTTTATTAAGCGAGCGGTCGCTTTTTGTATTTAACAGGGCCTCATCCTAACTCAATATGAACGGTTTTGTCAAGGTCATATAGGGGTTGTGAGTGTTGCAAGCGTGCCTGATTTGTGACTAATTACGTTATTAACATAGCATCTCCAAAGCTATAAAAACGGTATCTTTCGTATATGGCTTTTTGATAAGCATCTAGAATAAAGTCCCTGCTTCCGAAAGCGCTTATCAGCATAAGTAATGTAGATTTGGGAAGATGGAAATTAGTTAGAATACCATCCACTAATCTAAATTGATGACCAGGTAATATAAAGATATTTGCCCATCCAGATATAGATGTTAAATAAGTTGCTCCAGCCTGTTGGCATAGTACGTAGGCTTGTTCTAGAACTCTGACACTTGTGGTGCCAATACATATTATTCTTCTTCCTTCACTTTTGGCTGCATTTATTTCATTGGCTGCAATATTATCTATCTCAAAATATTCCGAATGGAGGGCATGATCATTGGGAGTATTTGTCTTTACAGGTCTGAATGAAGCGAGCCCTACATTGAGAGTTACTTCTGCTATTCTTACACCTTTGAGTTTCAGGGATTCTAGCAGTTCATTAGTAAAATGTAAGCCCGCAGTAGGTGCTGCTGCACTACCTTCGTTTTTGGCATATACAGTTTGGTATCGTTCCTTATCTTTGAGAGGCGTATTGATATAGGGAGGGAGGGGCACTAAACCAGCCTTGTGAATAATAGATTCGTCATGAATATATATAGAACGGATTCCATCTGGATGTTCCTCTAGGATGTCCACGGCAACATTATCTACGGTAAAAACGGACCCCTTGCGTAATCTGTGGCCTGGCTTAACTAAAGCCTTCCACATTCCAATGCCTTCTCTATGTAATAAGAGTACCTCTACTGCTCCAGCTGTGTTTGCTTTGGTTCCGATTAACCGAGCGGGTATTACGCGACTATTATTCAGTACTATTAAATCACCATGTCTCAGTATTGAGCCTATGTCATAGAAAATATGGTGATTTATGATGCCTAAATTTCTATCTAGGTGCATTAGGCGAGAGTGATCCCTAGGTTCTATTGGTGTTTGTGCGATAAGTTCACTAGGTAGTGAGTAGTCAAAGTCACTGGTTAATATTGGGCTTGTCATAAGAAGTACAAGATATTGTAAGGTAGAATGTTGTCCTTGGCTTTGTAGTATTCAGTCTGCTAATTGGGCTGCTTTCAATGTATTTACAATTAACATTGCAACTGTCATCGGTCCGACGCCACCTGGCACTGGGGTTATAGCAGCAACTTTTTCATATACTCCATCAAAGTCTACATCTCCAGTAAGTCTGTAACCTCTACGCTTTGTTGAATCTGGAACTCTGTTCATGCCAACATCTATTATTACACTCCCGTCTTTAACCATGTCTGCGGTTATGGTATTGGCTTTTCCAATCGCTGCTATCAATATATCTGCGGATCTAGTAAATTGCTCGATTTTTTGCGTGGCCGTGTGGCATATCGTGACTGTAGCGTTGCCACCATTAATTTTTTGCAAGAATAGGGCTGCCGCAGGTTTTCCAACTATGTTACTTCTTCCACATATCACAACATGTTTACCAATTGGGTCATTACCAGTTCTCATCAGTAACTGTTGTATCCCTGCTGGTGTGCCAGGAATGAAAAGAGGTTGACCTTCGAGTAACCTGCCCATGTTGATCGGATGAAGGCCATCAACATCTTTGTTGGGATTTAATGACAATATGACAGAACGCTCGTCTATGTGAGATGGCAGAGGCAATTGAATCAAGATACCGTTGAAACGATCGTCTTGATTCAGTCTATCTATGTTTTTGATTAATTCTGACTGAGATATTTCCTCTGGTAGTTTAAATACTTCAGAAAAGATACCAACTTCTTCACATGCTAGTTGTTTATTTCTTACATATATTTCTGAAGCTAGGTCATGTCCTACCAGAACGGCTGCCAGACCGGGAGTTGAAGCATTTCTCGTTTTTCTTCGAGATATCTCTTCTGATATCTCTAGACGAATCTCTTGAGCTATTTTCGATCCATCTATAATTAGTGCACCCATCTGTGACTCCTGTTATCAGGCTTCTTTCAGAATAATAGCATAGGTAAGTTGTTAGAACAAAGCTATGTAGACATGCCTAATAGTACGCAATATAATGGGCACACTTTTTAAGAGTCTACTTGTCTGTGGAGATAAATTGTCTAATCTGTCTCGTTTGTTAGCATCGGGAAAATTTGTAGTTACATCACAGATCGATCCTCCTCTAGGGACAGATTTGTCTGAAATCACATATAGGGCTCATCTGCTGCAAGGTTGGGTAGACGCTCTGACCATTAAAGATACAGATCAGGGCAGAATAGGATCCGCTAGTCCTGTTAGCTTGATGTCGGTAGTGTTCCCCCGAGGCATAGATGTAATATTGCAAATGAACTGTAGAGATCGAAACAGGGTAGGGCTTCAATCAGATCTACTGGGGGCGTCTATACTTGGAGCCAAGAATATCCTTTGTGTTACAGGGGATCCATTTACAGATTCAGGTTATGAGAATATTAAACAAGTATACGATGTGGGTTCTGATGAGTTGATTAAAATAGCTTCTGATCTGAATCTTGGAAAAGATATTAATGGGAATATGGTCAAGGGGACTCCAGCTTTTTACATTGGGGGCGTAATCAATCCTTTTGCAAGTGAACTGGCTGATGAGATAATAAGAGTCAAGTATAAGGTTGAGGCTGGAGCAGAATTTTTCCATACTCAGCCATTTTTTGAAGTTAATAGGTTAGAAGAATTCTTGGCTGCACTGGGATCCATAGATACAAAAGTCATTATAGGTGTATTGATACTGGAATCTGTGGAAATGGCTAGGAGTATAAGTAGAATGCCGGGGATAGAGATTCCGGAAGAAATATTCATGGAACTAGATAAGGCTAAAGATAAAACAGCAAAAGGAATAGAGATAGCGGCGAGGATAGTAAAAGCAGCAAAAGAAATATACGCTGGAGTGCACATAATCGATACGGGGTCTAATGACCTAATCCCACTAGTATTAGAATACGCAGGCATCTTCAGGAGAGAAATCTAATAAGTTACTTCATTACATCAGTAGATGGAGGTGTGTATGCAGTCCGTAGGAGTAGATTTAGTAGAGCTGTGGCGTATAGAGGGAGTCCTTGAAAGGTGGGGAAAAAGTTTTCTTGATAGAATATACACACCGGGTGAGCAAGCCTTTAGCAAGGGACGGATACCACAATTAGCTGCTAGATTTGCAGCAAAAGAAGCTGTTATGAAAGCTTTGGGAACGGGTATAAGAGGAGTTGGTTGGCGTGAAGTTGAAGTTACGAGAAAAAGAGGGCAGCCACCCTTCATATTACTCCATGGCCGTGCCAAAGCTAGAGCTGAAAGAATGGGGGTAAATGAATTGTCTATAAGTTTATCTCATTCCAAGGACTATGCTATAGCGTCAGTAGTAATGGTATATAGTGAAGATATTTACAGTAAATAATTGATATATAGAGATCAATATGGAAATTTCTACAGAATTTATAGATGACAAGTTGGTCAAGACACTTCTTCCTAATCGGCCCATATACGGGCACAAAGGGACTTTTGGGAGGGTATTGGCTATGGTGGGATCCTTGAATTACTTAGGTGCTGCCTATTTGGCATGTGGAGGTGCTGCCAGATCTGGGGCAGGCCTTGTTACATTGGCTATAGCGAAAACATTGCAACCATTGCTGGCCGGTTCATTAATAGAAACAACATATTTGCTATTAGATGACGAGGAAGGGGAATACACATTGAGATCCGTTGAGGATATATTGGAAAGTGTTAGTCGTAGCCAAGTATTTTTGACTGGTTGTGGGCTCCAGAATAATAAGGCAACGATAAATTTATTGACCCACACCATCCTTTCCAAGCGATTTCCACTGATTCCGATTGTGATGGATGCAGGGGCACTAACTGCGATATCAAATGTTCACCAATGGTTCCTTCGTATTGGTGGTGACCTTGTAGTCACACCGCATTTAGGAGAAATGTCTATTCTCACAGGTATTGCAATTGAAGATATAGAAAAAAATAAGACATCTATAGCAAAGGATAAGGCTGCAGAATGGAATGCTATTGTTGTGTTGAAAGGAGCTTATACTGTTATAGCTTCCCCAGATGGTGTTGTGAGACATAGTCCGTTCGCCAACCCTGGCCTTGCTTCTGCAGGTACTGGCGACGTATTGGCAGGGATAATATCAGGCTTAATAGCCCAGGGGCTGGATGTATTCGATGCAGCTGTTTGTGGGGTATATTTGCATGGCCATACTGCAGATGATATAACTCTACACAAGGGTAATGCAGGCATATTGGCGAATGATATATTGGATTGCATTCCAATATCTATAAAGAAAATCAAGGAATCATGAGGTTGTAAATATGCTTCAAATTGAACTGTATAGTGCCGTTAGGTATAATTAAGTTAGGATTTATTTATGCTATTAGCAATTGATATAGGTAATACTAATATCACAATGGGGGTATTTCAAGAGGATGAACTCTTGGCTACTTGGCGTATGGCTAGTGATCCATACAAACTTCCTGATGAGTACGCAATTCTTATTAGAAACCTTTTACCACTAAAGGGAGTTTCTCCAGAAGATGTAGATAGTATGGCGTTGTGTAGTGTGGTCCCGCCATTAACTACAGTATTTGAAGAATTAGGTAGGGATTATTTGAAATTGAAACCATTGATTGTTGGGGCTGGAATAAGAACAGGTATCAAGATATTGTATGATAATCCCAGAGATGTAGGAGCAGATCGAGTTGTTGATGCTGTGGCTGCATTCAAGCTATATGGAGGACCTGTGATAGTGGTAGATTTTGGAACGGCAACAGTATTTGATGCGGTTTCTGGAGAAGGTGAGTACATGGGAGGAGCTATAGCTTCTGGTATAAATCTGACTGCTCAGGCGTTATATGAACATACCTCTCAATTGAGGAGAGTCGAGTTAGTTGCGCCTAAGAGTGCTATAGGACGTAACACGGCTGCCAGTATACAATCGGGTATAGTATTTGGACATGTTGGCATGGTTGAAGCTATGGTCAGCCGATTTAAATCAGAACTTGGACAAGACACCAAAATAGTGGCCACTGGTGGCATGGCAAGTTTAATTCAAAAAGAAACGGATATATTTGACTTCGTGAATATTGATCTAACGCTAATAGGGCTCAAGATCATATACGAAATTAATGGTGGTGCAGATATTTCTTCAGAAGGAGAAGATAATGATTAGTCCACTAGAAGGTAAAAATATTATTCTAGGTGTAACCGGGAGTATAGCGTGTTACAAGGCAGCTAATATTGCTAGTCGGCTTTCTCAGGAGGGAGCATCCGTTGATGTAATACTTACCAAGGGGGCTTCTGAATTTATAACTCCGCTTACATTTAAGAGTCTCACTCATAGAGCAGTAGTAACAGATATGTACGACCAGCAATCTGAGTTAGCAGTTGAGCATGTGGCTTTAGCCAGGCGAGCAGATGTTATATTGGTTGCACCTGCAACAGCTAACTTTTTGGCTAAGATTGCTCATGGATTAGCTGATGACGCTCTATCTGCCACAATATTAGCAGCTACTGCAGATTTGGTAGTCGCACCTGCGATGGATGGTAATATGTATTACAATCAAGCAACCCAATCTAATATGGAACTGTTATCTGATAGGGGAGTTAAAATCGTTGGCCCAGAATCTGGTCATTTGGCTTCCGGCTTAAGTGCAATTGGAAGAATGTCTGATATAGATAAGATAATAGACTCCTTATATGTCGTTATTGGACGCAAAGGAGATTTGGTAGGTAAGACGCTAGTGGTCAGCGCTGGTGGGACTCAAGAACCTATAGATCCTGTGCGAGTTATCACTAACCGTTCATCTGGCAAAATGGGCTATGCTATTGCTAAGGCTGCTCGTGATAGAGGAGCTACTGTAATATTGGTAACGGCGGCCAACTCTTTGCCTGATCCTGGAGGAGTTGAAATTAAACGTGTGACTACAGTATCTGATATGAGAGAGGCTGTGCTTAGTTCGTGCGGTTCAGCAGATGCACTTGTGATGGCAGCTGCGGTTAGTGATTATAGGCCAGCACGGATTGAAAATCAGAAAATAAAAAAAGATAGTGAAGATAAAGGGCTGACACTGGAGCTGGTCAAGAACAACGACTTTTTCCTAGAAGTTCCAGAAGGAGTTTTAAGAATAGGTTTTGCTGCTGAAAGCGAAAATTTGTTGGCTAATGCTAAAGATAAGCTCAAACAAAAAGGAATGGTGCTAATAGCTGCTAATGATATTACAGCAGAGGATAGTGGATTTAATGTTGATACTAATAGAGTTACACTATTGGATACTAATGGTAATGTCGACGAACTGCCGTTGCTCAGTAAATACGAAGTAGGGCATCGGATACTTGACCGCGTGGCATCATTTCTGATTTAATCTACACTTCGATGATTTCACATAGTGCTTATGTTTGATACTTGCCTTGGGGCCCGTAGCTCAGTGGCAGAGCGGTCGGCTCATAACCGATTGGTCGTAGGTTCGAATCCTGCCGGGCCCACCATTCACTTAAGTTACTAAACAATTAGATAAGGTTATTTATAGTTAGGTCGTATAAAAATGTCACTAGGAGCTCAAGAAAAAATAAGAAATGTCGCAATAGTTGCTCATGTAGATCATGGGAAAACTACATTGATCGACGCGATGCTTAAAGATAGTAAAGTTTTTAGAGAGAATCAACATGTGAATGAACAAATTATGGATTCTAACCCACAAGAACGTGAACGAGGTATCACGATTCTTGCTAAGAATACTGCCATACAATATGGGGATATAACGCTAAATATCATTGATACACCAGGGCATGCAGATTTTAGTGGAGAAGTAGAACGGGTTGTAAATATGGCAGATGGATGTCTATTAGTAGTAGATGCTTTGGACGGTCCAATGCCTCAAACTAGGTATGTTCTTAAGGTGGCTCTTGCGAGTGGATTGAAACCGCTAGTGGTAATCAATAAGATTGATAGATCTATTGATCAAATAGACCAAACAATTGAATCTATCAACGATTTGTTCTTGGATTTAGCTACTGATGCAGAGCAGTTGTCATTTCCAATAATATTTGCTTCTGGTAAAGAAGGGTATTCTGTTGAGCATCTCATAGATGAGAAAGTGAATATGACTCCTTTATTTGAATCAATAATTAAACATATTCCTCCACCGATAGCAGACCCAGATGGTGGATTGCAGATATTGGTTACTTCTTTAGATTATGATAACCATTTGGGGCATATAGCAATTGGACGGGTTGCAAGAGGCCTTGTAAAGCGAGGAGATTCGTTAGTGGTATTAGGAGAAAATAATACGGAATCTCCATTCAAGGCAGATCGTCTATTCTCATTTCGTGACTTGACTAGAACCGAAATAAATGAAATGACTGCTGGGAACATATGCGCGATTTCAGGGATGAAAGATATATCTATAGGTGACACTATAGCAGCAGCCGATTGCCTAGAGTCTTTGGAAAGAATCAATATTGAAGAGCCAACCGTAAAGATGTCATTTGCTGTGAATACATCTCCTTTTTCTGGAAAAGATGGTAAGTATGCTACATCTAGGATGCTATGGGATCGTCTTCAAAGAGAATTACAAAAGAATGTAAGTCTCAGGGTAGAACGGACTGATATGGCTGATGAGTTTATTGTTTCTGGCAGAGGAGAATTACATCTCTCGGTTTTGATAGAAGATATGAGGCGTGAAGGTTTGGAATTTCAAGTATCCAAACCTGAAGCAGTCACAAAATTGGTTGAGGGCAAGCTTTATGAGCCGTACGAGAAAATAACCATAGAAACACCGCAAGAATATGTTGGATCTCTTGCAGAGGAATTATCATCTCGATTGGGGCAATTATTGGATATGCAAAACGATCGGACCGAGAATATGCGTATGGTTTATGAAATGCCAACTAGGGGATTAATCGGCTTTCGGAGTTTTGTATTACGTGCAACCCGTGGATCTGCTGTAGTTAACGCTGAATTACTAGAATCTAGACCAATTAAAGGTATGGTAAAAATGACGCGATTTGGCTCTATAGTTGCGTCTGAAACTGGGACTGCGCTTACATATGGCATTAAGAATGCCCAGGAAAGAGGTCACACATTTGTTCCACCAAACACCTCCGTATACCAAGGTATGATAGTAGGTGTTCATAACAGAGACGGCGATATGGATCTTAATATATGTAAAGAACGTAAAACCACGAACCATAGGTCTGCTACGTCTGAGGTATTTGAAAGATTAGAGCCACCGATGCAGTTTAGTCTAGAGGAAGCACTAGATTTTGTTGCCAGTGATGAATTAGCTGAGATAACTCCTTTGATGATAAGATTGAGAAAAAGAATACTAGAACCCGGTCAGAGGCACAGGTTTGCTAGAAAATGAACTAGCTGAGATAATTCCTTTGACAATAAGATTGAGAAAAAGAATACTAGGATCCGGCCAGAGGCACAGGTTTGCTAGAAATCGTGATAAAGTTTATATAGGAAGTCTAATTATTTTCCAATCGAGACCTCTGATGTGAGTAAGCACAATTTTCACATGCTGGGTTTATACTAGGAAGGTCAGCGGAATTCAGCACCGCTACCATATTGTTAATCTCGTCGGGTATCCAACCGATGTCCCATTTGTAAGGTATAAGAGTTTCTTCAAACTCTAGTTTGCCATTGAAATTATCTGCATTTCTATTAGCATTGCAAACATAGAAGTATGCTGTGTCGAGCACATCAAACCCCATATTAGTCAGTAAGTATACATAAAAGTCGATTTGCACTTTATATGTTTGATGATATGAAGAAGACAGATATGAATGTGGAGTTACTGGGTAGGTGTTCGCTTGAGATTTATAATCTGCAACTATTACCTGTTGAGTTTCTTGATTGACCCATATATCATCAATCCCACCATGTAGAAGTATATTTGAATCTGCCATATAGTACTCTAGCCCGCCCCTTAGAGCGTCTCTCCAGTGGTCGATTTGTCCGTGTTGGAATGGCACGACGTTGGTAATGCCAAATGATTGGAATATCCTATGGGGCTCTTGCCTCTCTCTGCATATATCGAACTCCTTTTTTAAGAGGATGTCAGTGGTAGAGTTGAGGGTCCAGCCAGGTACTGAAGGTGATATTAATCCCCTAGCCCGATCCAGATAGAAACATCTTCTGCATGCTAGGAAGTCACTGAATTTACCGCGGCTTATCTTAAAAACTTCTTTTTGAAAAGGTTTGTATATTGACGCATCCCTTCTTAGACCTTTCGCTTCTACAAACTCTCCTTTGGTATTTCTCTTTAAATTGATCATGTAGTTCTCCTAGAGGTTCATTTTCACTATATAGGCAGCATATTATTAAAATGCATTGCGATACTTACTATAGCAACGATAGTCGGATTCTTTAGTTAACATTTTTGGCTATAGGTGTTTCTATAATATGTTCAAATATAAGGCAACAGTATAATTGAATACATTATATACCCTCAAATAGATCCCCATATATTTGAGGCTCTGAGGTTTGGGGGGCCTCTTGGGAGAAGTGTTCTGTGGAAAAGAATTCTCTTAGTAACGCTTCAGGAATATTGCTGAATACACCTTCTCCTTGATGTTGAGTTTTGTGTGCTGCTATTGCATTTCGCTTGATTTCATACAAGTCACTTACGTTCATACGAACTGTAATATCTTCGTCAGGTATACCAATATCTTCTGGCCTTATTTCATCTTCCGCGTTAGTTTCTTTCTCTTCCCGTTCCCCTATATATGTAATAGGTTCATCTTTATCTTCTGGTATAGCTTTAATCAACTCTTCTATTCTACTCGTAGGGATAGCCACTGTAAAAAGACGTTGTGGGTTGAATACTCCTGTTGGACCCTTCAATTGTTCAGGGAAAACGGTAGGATTGCTTACGGCATTGAAAGCTTCGAGTGTATATCTATGAGAGGATATGTGATCTGGATGAGCATAATAGCCACCTTCATAATACGATATTATAACTTGTGGTTTGAGTTGGCGTAAGAGGCCAACAAGCCTTCGTAGAACTTCAGATGGTTTAGCCTTGTTGAGTGAAAGGGGGTCGTTATTATCTGAGGAACCCATCATTCCAGAGTCCCTGTATCCTAAGAACAGAGGTTGATGTATCCCCATGATACGGCATGCATTCCTCAACTCTTCTTCTCTAACTGCACCCAATACATCTCTGTAAGCTAGTGATGGATGGTTTATTTTACCAGCTTCACCTCGTGTAGCACATATAATGTATACATCTACTCCAATGGAGGCATAATAGGCTAGTGTTCCGGAGGCGCTGTAAGATTCATCATCTGGATGAGCAATTATTGCCACTAAAGTGCGACTCGTGGGCACTGTTGTATCTCCTGATTAATTGAATTTGTAATCTAAGTTTATGTCATGTGTGTATATACGGAGCATATATTATACCTAAAACAGTTTCTAGGGGAAGGTTACAGGAGCAATTGTCTGGTCTATTCTTAATCAAATTCTTGTATTAGAGCCAAGAATTCTTCGTGGCTTGAGATTTTAGCAATTGTATCTATAAATCCCTCAAGTGAATTACTGTTTGATCTTATACTCTGCAGTTGTGCATATATTGGACTTACGGATGTGGGGGAGTCAGAGTATGTACCGTGGAAGGCAAAATAGGCTTGGTTAAGTTTTCTGATATTGTATCCTTTGCTCAGAAAATCTAACCGTCTGTCTTGCATATATGCCTCTGCCTCATCTATTTTGCCTTGAGAGAGAAGTTTATCTACGGACAATCTTGTAGAGTGCATCTCGTATGAGAAGTCAAATGTTTCTACAGTTATATCTGCTGTGGTTGTTTCTGTAAATATAGGCTTTAAGCCGGAATGCTCTAAATGCTGGTATATTAGCTGAGAGATTTCTCTGCCGAATATGTTGGCTGTAGTTTCATTTATAGTTCGCATATTATTATCAGCCCAGTATCCTTGGCCAAGTGGATTGAAAAATAAGTAATGGTGGAGCCATTCATGAGTAGCTGTATTGATTAAACTTCTTATTGATGCCCTATGATTCACAACACTCGGATATGTAGCAAGGCCTCCAATATCAGTTACATATGCAGAGAGATTCAGTTCTTCAAGGATGTCGGATTCAAGGATGTCCATATCATTGGAACTTATAGTATCTTCAAGAAGTATGCCTTCGATCATATCTATACGATTCCTTGCAGAGGTTACCAGGATCTTTGGGGAATACGTTAGCCTAAAATCTACAGGTGGAAAATGTGATTGGGCAGGACCAGAATAACCTATGCCTTCAGATCTGATAGCGGATGATATCTGGGATTCTAGAAATTCTTCCACTCTATTACGTAATGAAAGTATTGCGCCTTGCGTTAATTCAATATCTTTTTGTATTGCTTCTTGTAGGGCATCGTTTACAGATTTTGATGCGTTGAGGGATATTGATTCTCGAAGGCTGTCTTCTTGATTGGATAATCTAGTTATTAAGAGTGAATATTCGGTTAAAGCGGCAATATTCTCTGAGATATGTTCATTGCGACCAGAGAATAGGCGAAATGCCTTATATAACCACTTATCTGGGAAATTCTCTATTTGCCAACCTACTAGGGAATATATATGGGATTTTGCTAATTCTGCGGACGGGCTGATATCTAATGATCCTCTGCTTATCAATAATACAGATGATATTGCTACGATTAGTATCCATCGTTTAATTAGGACAATGATATACATCACAGAATATTAATAAATATGTAATACCAAGAGGTTATATTTTTCTCATACTAGCTAGTAGGATATTATATATTGCAATTATTGTTTGTGGAGGCAGCAAGTACTTTGTGGTTGTGACATAGAATTTAGTAATATTATACAGCGACTGTCGATAAGTTTTCTTTGGCTATATTAACTAATTGTTCAAAACCTTGAGGATCTCTGACTGCCATGTCAGCCATTATTTTTCTGTCTACGTCTACATTGCTCTCGCTCAGGCCATTTATGAGCTGGCTATATGAGATTCCATTTAGCCTTGCGGCTGCATTTATCCGGATTATCCATAGACGACGCATATCGCCTTTTCGCTCTCTCCGGTGTCGAAAAGCGTAATGAAGGGCCTTGAGCATAGACTCTCTAGCCTGCTTTATGAGATTGTGTCTTCCACCCCTATGACCTTTAGTGAGTTGAAGAACTTTTTTATGTCTGTGACTGGCAGCAACGCCTCTTTTTACTCTGGGCACAATAAACTCCGAAACTTAAATATATGGTAAAGCCTGTCTTATCCTACGCTGATCTGAAGGACTCGTTGCAAGTTTGGTGTGAAATTGCCTATGAACCCGCATAGGCTTTTTGCGTCTAAGATGGCTACGATGGGCTTTCATACGTAGAATCTTCCCAGACCCTGTTATATGGAAACGAGCCTTTGCACCTTTATGTGTTTTCAATTTAGGCATTTGAAATCTCTTCTTCCGACTCCGTATCTGATTTAACTTTTTGCCCAGACGGGACTATTGTAACACTCATCCTGCGCCCTTCCATAGAAGGGGCTTTCTCAAGTTTGGCCTCATCTTTAAAGGACTCTGCCATTTTCCTAAGTAGATTCACTCCCAGATCCTGGTGAGTTATTTCTCTCCCTCTGAACATTACTGTCAGCTTAACCTTTGATCCTTCAGCCAAAAGTTTCTTGACCTGGCGTTTTTTAGCTTCAATATCGTGGATACCTATACTTGGCCTAAAGCGTACTTCGCGTAAAAGGGTAATTTTTTGACCTTTACGTGCCTCACGCTCTTTCTTAGTTTGCAGGTATTTAAATTTCCCGTAATCTAACAATCTGCAAACCGGAGGATCTGCCGCGGGGGCTACTTCAACCAAGTCTAGGCCTTTGTCTTGGGCTAAAGTAATCGCGTCCTCAGTTGGCATGTCTCCCAACTGCTCACCTTCCTCGTCTATTACGAGGACTCGTGGCACTCGGATTCTTTGGTTAATACGATAATCTCTAGGTATACGCCCCTCCATACCAAGCCAGTTATTAGCCGGTTTGACTGACCCGAAATATAGCATACATATTAAACCTAGTCAAACGAGAATTGATAGGAATCATTAGTGTTGTTAGAATGCATCTATACTTGTATAAATTATGTGAGAACCTTCCTTGAGACAATCTTTTCGTGCATTTTTAACCATGGCTTGTCTGAAATGCGATTCCTATGCCTTTGCAATGGTAATTATCATCGCAGCAGCATTCAGGTTTTATGGTATAGATTGGGATAATGGGTATCTCTTTCATCCAGATGAAAGAGCGATATTATTCCACGTAATTGACATGGAAATTCCGCCTTTGAAGGATTTAGCAGTCATATTCGATCCAGTTGAGAGCCCATTAAATCCACAATGGTTTCCATACGGAACTTTACCTCTATATGCTGTAAAGATATGTCAGTGGATTATAGAATTCTTTATCACCCTAGATTTCTATGATCTGCGATTTGTTGGTAGGGTTATCTCTTCATTCGCTGATATTGGGACCATATTCTTCGTATTTTTGTTGGCTAAGAAATTATTTAGCAGAAAAGTAGGAATATTAGCGTCTTTATTCGTTTCGTTGTCGGTAATACATATACAGCTTAGTCACTTTTATGCTGTTGATACATATCTCACATTTTTCATCACTGGATCCTTGTATTTTATGGCTAGGGTAATGAGAGAAGGTGGAAGCCGAAATTCAATGCTGGCCGGAGCATTCATAGGCCTTGGCCTTGCTTCTAAGGTTAGTATATTGCCTATATATCTGCCATTGTTCTTTGCTCATTTCGTCTATGCATATTCAGAGCCTGCGAAGGAATATAACAGTCGTAGGTACGTAATAAATATGGCTATACGTAATACTCTTTTCGCCATAATTATTTCCCTGGCATTATTTTTTGTAACCACTCCTTACGCTTTTATAGATTGGAGTCGTTCTAATCCTTGTGATATTCCAATAGATATCCTTGAGTTTTTGGGTAGAAATTATTTTGCTTGCGATGTTGGTGCTCAGTATGATATGGCAAGAGGAACTTCTGGATTGCCTTTTACTCAACAATATATCGGATCTAGTCCGTATTGGTATCAGATAAAGCAATTAGCGTTGTTCGGTTTAGGCTTGCCTCTCGGTGTTGTAGCGTGGATATCTTTATTATTCACTATTTATATTTCAATTAAGTATCGTGACAGAGGGGATATATTGATACTCGTATGGGTATTACCTTACTTTATTCTCACTGGACATCTGCATGTGAAGTTTTTGAGATACCTTCTTCCCATATCACCGATACTTATGATAATGGTCTCGCGGGCATTATTTTATATGAAAGACTGGTTTTGTGATAATCATCCCCATCAGAAGAGATTAGTGGATTATGTAATTATATTCTTGGTAATGACTACTATGTTTTATGCAATATCGTACTCGAATATATATAGATCATCGCATACTGCTGTGTTGGCTTCAGATTGGATTCAAGAGAATATCCCTAAAGAGTCAGTACTTCTTAAAGAGCACTGGGAAGAGCAGCTACCTAATCTGGACGGATACAGGATAGGGTGTGGGAATGAATGGGATTTGGATAGTTGCATGAGGATGTATGACGATGATGGTATTTTGTATTCTAATGGTGAAGATAAGATAACTAGAGTTGCTTCCCAGCTGGCAGGAGGAGATTACTTAATATTATTTAGCAACCGCCTATATGGTACTGTACCAAGAGTTCCCAATAAGTATCCGTTGAGTGGCAATTATTATAGAAAACTGTTCGGAGGAGAATTGGGGTATATTCTAGAACACACTGAATATAATTACCCGAGTTTTCTTGGTATAACACTGTATGATGATACATATGCCTATCCAGGATTAGAGGTTCCTCATAAAGCCATATCGGATAATCCACATGGAGTAGTTATAAATCTAGGTTATGCTGATGAGAGTTTTACTGTTTATGATCATCCCAAAATACTAATCTTCAAGAATCAAGATAGATTGAACATGGAGGAGATCAAACGGAAATTATATTTTCCATATGAGCAACACTACGCTGACAAGAATTTGTTATTGAATCAATTAGATCTATCATATCAACGGACTGGCGGTACTTGGAAAGAGATATTTGGTGTAGCGTGGAGCAAAGGATATCCTGCAGTCTTTATTTGGTTTTTAACTATATACCTACTGGGCATTCTAATGTTCCCATTGAGTTTTGTAATATTCAAGCCTTTATCGGATAGAGGATATTTTTTATCAAAGCCTTTGGGATTGCTAATAATATCTTATACAGTATGGATGCTGTCGAGCCTACATATATTACCTTTTTCAAAGAGCTCTATTCTCTTTGTCATGGCTATCGTTGTTATTTTGTCATCTATAGCACTCTATAAGAAGTATAGGGAGATATTGGCATATATGAAGAATAATATTCCGGTGATATTAACCGGAGAGATACTATTCTTTAGTATTTTATTGATTTTTATACTAATACGATATGCTAATCCTGACCTATGGCATCCATTCACTGGTGGTGAGAAGCCTATGGAGATGGCCTATATAAATGCCATTGTTAAATCTACATACATGCCACCGTATGATCCATGGTTTGCTGGTGGTTACATAAATTATTATTATTTTGGCTTCTTTATGATAGCGAATTTAATTAAGTTGACAGGTATATTGCCAGAAATTGCTTTTAACTTAGCAGTGCCATATCTTGCCGCATTGACGGCGGTGCTAACATTTTCTGTTGTTTACAACTTGTCTAATGGTAGCCACATGATTAATGCAAAGAGGGACCCCCCTTTATTAAAATCCATAATTGCCGGCCTTATTGGAGTTTTCCTAGTGTGTTTTATGGCTAATATGGAGGGTATGGTTCAGTTACTGCAGGGTTTCTTAAGGATTCTGCAAGACCAGCCATTTGGAAGTTTTGATTATTGGTCAAGTAGCAGGGCAATGCCACAAAGTGACCCTAATGGATACGAGATAACTGAATTCCCATTTTTCACATTCATATTTGCTGATTTGCATCCGCATCTTATATCTATGCCATTTACAATATTGTCAATTGGAATATGCCTTAGTGTAGCTCTGAGTTTTAGCAAGCGATTAGGTTTGATGAATAGATTCATTCTATTATTATTACTTTCATTATCTATAGGTTCCCTCAGAGTTATTAATACTTGGGATTTCCCAACTTATCTGGGTATTGGTTTAGCCAGCATATGTATTGGGGAATGGGTCAGGTATAGGAATGAAAGTTATCAAACTATGTCTCTGATGATACTGGCACAGACTATATTTCTTTACCTAGCGACTACAATTTTATTCGGACCGTTTATAGAGAACTACATACCATTTATAGATGGTATTATTTTAAGTCAATGGCAAACTCCTTTATATGCCTATCTTGGCATACATAGCCTATTTGTCTTTATTGCTTTATCCTTCATATTCATTAATTATAATCACAGGACCCAACAGCCTAGTTACTTTCAATCTATATTATCTGGGTATAGAGATTCCGGGCTGTCTGCCAGAATTAGCCTAATTCTTACATTTGGGTTCTCATTAGCAATAATTACTACTTTGTTGATATATGGGTACTCTACAGTGGCGTTCTTACTATTTCCCATATCGCTGCTGTCTATTATAGTCATTCAGTGGTTAAAAAGAGGGCATGTCAATGTATTTGGCATATTTGGGTTAATCTTGGTGATAGTTGGCATGCTATTGGGGCTAGGTGTTGATGTTGTTACCATAAAGGGTGACATAGCAAGGATGAACACGGTTTTCAAATTTTATCTACAGGCATGGGTGCTTTTAGGAATTGGCATTGCTTATATTCTATCTAATATTTGTTTTGGATATTCAATTATCGGCTTGAAAATTGGTAGAATAACAGGTATAGCTATATTTAGGGTCTGGGTATCAATTGTTCTTATTGTTGTGATTTCCAGTTCAGTCTACATGTTTGCTGGTACCCACGACAGACTTAGAGACAGATTTGATACTAAAGAAACCACATTAGATGGTCTGGATTTCATGAAATATGGTGAATATAGGTTCGATAATGGCTTTGGTCACGATAGTTTGGTATGGGATTATCAGGCCATACTGTGGATGCGAGATAACGTAGAAGGGTCACCAGTAGTTTTGGAAGGGCAGGGTGATTTATACAGAACACTCCATAGCAGGGTATCTATATACACTGGATTACCGACAATCCTTGGTTGGGATAATCACCAGTCTCAGCAACGTGGATATGGAAATGTTGTACAGGATAGAGTGAAAGATATTTCTACAATATACTCTTCCAATAATTGGCAGGAATCCATGGGCCTTATGGCGCGATACGGGGTTCAATATATATATATAGGGGATATTGAAAGGCACTACTATTCGGAAACTGGTCTGGAGAAGTTCAAAGAACAAATAGGGTATGATTTAGAACTGGTATACTCGAACACAGGCGTGGATATATATAAAGTTAATTGAGAACAGCTATATTTGAGGCTATTAAATGGCTGTGATATCATGAAACCGTTGGTTTTTGAGTATAGCGATTTTTCTTTAAGGGTGCAAAGATATGGAAGAAGCAGAGTTGGTTGCTTTACTAAGAGACTTGTCATTGATAATGTTCTCTGGCGTAGCTGTTCTCTCTATAATAATTTTGACAGTACTGGGCATCTTACTTTATCGTAAACTGTCTCCCGTACTGGATGCTTCAAAGGCTACTGCTAAGAAGGCTGAGGAATTGTCGTCTAAATTGGGAGAAATATTAGATAAACCGTTAAGTGGTGTGTCCAATTTGGCCTATACCACAAGCCGGGTTCTATCATTTATACTAGGAATTACTAGAGGAAAAGGGGGGAATGGCAATGGCTCATGATCATCAATCTGGCCCAGGTTTTGGAGCGGGCCTAATATTAGGTAGTTTAATTGGAGTATTGGCAGGGGTCTTAATGGCTCCTAAACCTGGAGAGGAAACCCGGGCTCAGGTCATGGAAAAAACTGCTGGTTTGAGGGAAAGAGCAGAGGAATTGGCTGGAGAGGCAAGAGGCCTAATTCGTGAAGCTGTTGAAGAAGGAAAGGCAGTGGCTAGCAGGATTAAAAATAATCAAGGTGATTATGAATCTGAGACAAATCCTTTTGAACCTGTGGAACGCTAGTTTCAGGCTAGTCTGTAATATACTTACCTGAGTAATGTGGATAAGATCCTAATATTTTCATGAAAGAGGTATTGCTAGCCACTGTTTCCAAGGCGTGATGCAAGTGCTGTTCATCTCTGTGTCCCTCTAGGTCCATCAGGAATATATATCGTCCTAGAGTTTCTTTATTTGGCCTTGATTCCACTTTTGCCAAGTTTATATTTCTAGATGCGAATTCTCCCATAACCATATATAAGATACCGGGTTTGTCCTCGCCAAACGAAAAGCACACGGATGTTTTATCATTACCTGTGAATGGATGGTCCTCTTTTGATAATATGACGAACCTAGTAGTGTTGTTTGGGTTGTCTTGTATACCTCTTCTCACTATTTCCGCACCATATATCTGTGCAGCTCTACTAGTAGCTATTGCTGCGGCAGGAAAATCACAAGTTAACATCTCTTCTACAGATGCCGCCGTGCTTAATGCTGCCATTACTTGAGCATTCGGGAAATATTGTTCTAAATAATTGCGACATTGACCTAGTGCTTGTGGATGTGAATATATCACCTCTACTTTTTCGACGAGAGAGCCATGTTTCATAAGCAGACAGTGATCTATAGGCATTACGAGTTCGTTGACTATTTTTAGGTCTGCTTCGTGTATGAGCAAGTCTAAAGTATCAGTAACAGATCCCTCTAAACTATTTTCTATTGGGACTATACCGTATTCTACAATGCCGTCACTTACTGCTTTTCCTACTGATGTTATTGTAGAGTATGGTAATAGAGTAGATGCTGAGTCATAAAGTATTGCTGCTGCTTCAGTAAATGTACCTTCCGGGCCAAGATATGCTAGTTGTTTTGTCATCTAACTATTG
>CAUZSC010000019.1:0-19999 GCA_963582505.1 Dehalococcoidia bacterium | reverse complement strand
CTATGCTTATTAATCCAGTATTAAAAATGGCCACAATCGCCCGCCATCTAAAGTAAATCAATCGTATCTCCGTCCAATATGCTTTTCCCCACGTTCTTTGGACAACAAAATCTGCTTCTGCCTTTCCCGTGATCTAATAAGCCTATCCTCAGAAATATTATCATGGCATGAAGGGCAACTAACACCCTCTTCATACATCTGTGATGCTTTGTCTTCCTGAGATAGAGGCTCTTGGCATGAGTAGCATAAACTATAAGTCCCTTCGGATAAACCATGCTTCAAAGAAACTCTATCATCGAACACAAAACATTCACCTTCCCAAAGAGTCCCTCGATCGGTTACTTCCTCTAGGTACTTTAGTATCCCACCTTTAAGATGATATACCTCCGCAAATCCTAATCCTTTCATATAGGCAGTAGCCTTTTCACAACGTATGCCACCTGTACAATACATAGCTATCTTGGTGTTACTAGTATCACCATTTATACGATAGAACTCGTCTGCCCAAGCAGGAAATTGTCTAAAATTATCCGTGCCAGGATCGACAGAATTAGCGAATTTCCCAATGGAAGTCTCATAATGATTGCGAGTATCTATAACAATTACATCTTCACGACTAATAAATTCATCCCACTCTTTGGGTTCTATATATTCGCCAGATTTCTGAGACACATCTATAGGGCCTACTCCCATAGTAACGATTTCGTCCTTAATCCTAACTTTTATTCTATTGAAATTTTCATGCTTAGCCCTTGAGTACTTTACTGCCAAATCATTAATCTCAGGCCATGATTTTATCGTGTCTATGACGATTTGAAGACAATTGTATTCACCTGTTACAGTACCATTCACGCCTTCAGGGGCAAGAAGTATTGTTCCTAATATGTTTTGTTCTTCGCATATTGACTTCAAGGATGATTTCTTAAGATCTAGATCTCTCATGGTAGTAAAATGGTACAGAGACGCCACTGTAAATTGAGGATCTGTTGTTCTATACGTTTTCATTAACCTTACAACCAACTGAATAACAAGATAACGTTCGAATAGTTCAAACCAATATTATCTTCTTCTGGGACTATTGTACCTTTTATAGAAGTAATCTAGCGAATCAGCCTCCTCAGGAAATTCAGCAATAGTGAATTCCATAAATATGTTCTTTACATTGTTTGCCTGCAAATCTGAACCTTACTAAGATAGTGCCTATATTTTCAGATTCATAGCACAAACTATACTCGAATCGTACAGTGTTACTGGAAGCATATGGCTAGAAAAACATTACAGGAAAAGTACAGCTATTCACACCAGCCTAAGTTGCATTGCCAGTATGTTGTCAGACAGCTGGCTTTTTCTTTTTATCTTGTTTTGGTTTTTTGGTTTCTTTGTTTGAACGACTACCATTGCCTTTCCCCATTGTAATCCTCCTCTTTAATTTTTAAGCGTTACTAGTTTACTTTTCCCAGGTCTATCTATCCCCATCTATCGATAGAAGTAGGGGTCTATGAAAATCATAAAACCGAACTTTCTAAAAGTACGTAAGCAACTCGTGGGATTGATAGAAACATGCACATTACACATAACATAGCTAACAATGAAGTAAACTCCCATTCTGTGCCTATAATTGGTGCCCAAGGCCAGAGTCGAACTGGCACGAACATCACTGCTCAACGGTTTTTGAGACCGCCGCGTCTACCATTCCGCCACTTGGGCTAAGCTAAAATCTATAGTCTATCTATACCAAATAATAAAAAGTATATCTTAGAGTTTTGGTTTTCTCCAATATTCCCGTTCAGTAATTTCTATTTGCTTACGTTGTTCTATTGTCACTCCCTGACCACCACGCTCAACATCTAACAGAGTCTGGGCCACTTCCCAACCATTGCCTTCTCCACCGACAACATCCTCTATTGGCAGACGAACGTCATTTATAACAAAACTCCTCTGGGATTTACCAGTTATCATCATCCTACTATTAATCGTTATCCCACTACCCTTTGCCCTTAAAATAATCATGCTCAGATTCTCATATTTCGGACCATCCGGATCCGTGGTAACTAATGTAAAGAGGTAATCTGGAGTAAGTTGAGAGGCTATAAAACCTTTCTCGCCATTTACTACATATTCATCGCCGTCCTTTATGGCAGTAGTCGCCTGCCATGCCAAATCAGATCCAGTTAAAGGTTCGCTTTGTATTTGACAAACAGTTATCTCTCCGCGCAAAGTTGGAGTAAGCCACTTAGCCTTCTGCTCTTCAGTCCCCCAAGCTCTCATAGGAACCAAAAACGTCATATTCATGCCAAAAGGAGGTTGTCTATGCCTCCTCATTTCTTCTTCGATAATGGCTGATGCAGGAGGTGGAAAGCCACCTCCGCCAAAATGAGCGGGCCATCTAGGGGCAAGCCAACCTCTCTCTCCCAAATCTCTCCGTATAGATCTTATCCACTCTTCCATATCAGGAGTCAAATCATCGTTCGGACCTGGCAGAGTAGCATCTCTAGGAATATTCTCCTCGAGCCAATCTCGGACTGCTGATTGCAATGCCTTTAAATCAATTATGCCCATTGTTAGACTCCTTTAACGATTTGGGTTAAGTTAAAATTTATAGCCTATCTATACCAAGTAATAAAAAGTATATCCTAGAGTTTCGAGTTTATCCAATATTCCCGTTCACTAATTTCTATTTGTTTCGATTGGGCCAGTGTCACTCCCCAACCCCCACGCTCAACATCTAACAAGGTCTGCGACACCTCCCAACCATTGCCTTCCCCTCCTATAACATCCTCTATCGGCAAACGAACATCATCTATAACAAAACTCCTCTGGGATCTGCCAGTAATCATCTGCCTTTTGTTAACAGTTATTCCACTTCCCTTGGTTCTTAGAATAACCATACTCAGATTCTCATATTTCGGACCATCAGGGTCCGTCGTAACCAATATACACGCGTAATCTGGAGTGAGTTGATTAGCTATATAACCTTTCTCACCATTTACTACATATTCATCCCCGTCCTTTATAGCAGTAGTCTGCTGCGATGCCAAATCCGATCCAGTCGAAGGTTCGCTTTGTATTTGGCAAACAGTTATCTCTCCCCGCAAAGTGGGAGTCAGCCATCTAGCCTTCTGTTCCTCGGTCCCCCACACTCTCAAGGCCACCAAAAAGGGGTTGTTAAGGTCAAACGGAGGCATCCTGTGCCGCCTCATTTCTTCTTCTATGACATCAGCAGCAGGAGAAGGAAATCCCCCCCCACCATAATAAGTCGGCCACCTAGGAGCAAGCCAACCCCTAGCCCCAAAATCCCTCCGGATAGCTCTTATCCATTCTTCCATTTTGGGAGTCAAATCCTCGTTGCGCCGAGGGAGAACAGCATCACTGGGAATATTCTCATCGAGCCAATTGCGGACTGCTGCCCGCAGTGCCCTTAAATCAATTATACTCATAGCTAGATTCCTTTTAACGACTTAACGACAATAAATGCCATCGTTAGTGTATTATTCGCATAATAGCTGAGGCTAATTTAACAGAATCGTGGCGTGTAGGCATAGTGTTATCCAGAACATCTCCAACTATTACATTCCCCTTGAATCCCATCAAAGACGATACTGGTAATACAGCGGGTTGATTCCATTCCTCAGGATTATCCTTAATATTATTATTGACTATAATATAATCTACGTCCACTCCAGAATGATGCTGAAAAACTTCCAGGTGTTTTGATACGTCATAATTCTCAGTTTCATGGGGCTGGGTTGCAACATTACACACAAAGATCTTAGTTGCAGGGGATTCATTAACAGCAGAGCTTATACCTTTAATCAAGAAGTTAGGTATTATACTCGTGTACAAACTACCAGGTCCAATTACTATGATATCTGCTTCACTTATAGCCTCTAAACCCATCTGCTCAGGAATAGCCCCATCTGGCTCTATCCAGACTTCACTCAATGGATCAGTTACGGATCCTATAGCAGACTCTCCACTTATAACATTACCAGATGTTGTTTTGGCAATAAGTTTTAAGTTTGTCATATTAGAAACCGGGATAACCCTACCAGATATAGAAAGTAACTTACCAGCTGCCTCAAGAACTTCCCTAAAGCCTCCTAATTGCTGATACAGGGCTGCCAAGAATAGATTGCCTACATTATGTCTGTCCAGTGATGACTTAGCATTAAATCTATGCAGAAACATATCCTCCATTACAGGATCGAGGTCAGATAGAGCTATAAGACAATTACGTGCATCACCCGGGGGAGGCATATCGAAATCATCTCTTAAATCACCTGAACTGCCTCCGTCATCGGTAATAGTAACTACTGCGGTTAAATTGTTGGTCCAGTGTTTTACACCTCTCAAAAGTGTGGATTGTCCCGTACCACCGCCAATAGCTACTACTTTGGGACCTTTGTCTCTAGAGATTCTTAGGTTTACAGCAGTAAATATATCTAATCCAACCGGCTTATTCCTTAGTCCTACTAAAATCCATTTGTATGCTTTGTTTATTGCTAAGATCATCAAAATAGAACCCAACAAGAAAGCCACAGCCCCTATAATCAGTGCTTTGGTATGACTGAATACTAGCAATGAAAACACTGGCATGCGTATTGGATCTAAGGGAATGGACATGATCAACCCAATACTAAAACCAAATGAGAAGATGCCGAGGACAAACGTTAAAATCCATCTTTTTATCCCTAACCCAAACTTGAGAAAAATACGAACACGATCTAGGAATACGATTGAAAAACTCTCAGTATAATTAATATTCGGCTCCATCATATTGATAGTCTCGAGATTAATTTCCTAATGGACGCGACTTTTACGACTGGATACGTAATCCACCAATATATATTCTCCAAGTTTCTCTGGGGTAGAATAAAAAGCTCTACCTTTATTAATTTTCATCATCTTATCGACAAAATTCACGAGGTAAGCGTTATTCTCTAACATGAAGGTGTTTATCACGATACCATCTTGCGTGCAACGTCTAACTTCTTTAAGTGTTTCTTGAATCGTTTTATAACTTGGTGGATATCTAAATGCAGATCTTCCATCCTGAATATGTGAAGTAGGTTCCCCGTCGGTTATCATCAATATTTGTCTAGTCCCTGATTTATCTTTAGCAAGTAAATTCCTCGCTATCATAAAAGCATGATGCATATTAGTACCCGATACCCAATCATTCCAGGATACTGTTGTCAGATCATCTTCCTCTATCTGTATAGCATAATCTGAAAATCCAACTATATAGAATCTATCCCTAGGATACTGAATACGTATTAGTGAAGAAAGTGCCATTGCAACTTTCTTAGCGGCAACAAAACTGCCATAATACCCCATAGAGCGGCTCTGATCTAAAAGAAGTACTGTAGAAGCACGAGCCATGTGTTCAGTATGGTGAATCTCAAAATCTTCTGGCGCCAATTTCAGTGGGATTCCTGCTCCATTTCTCATAACCGCATTGCTCAACGTACGTTCCAGATGTATATCAAATGGATCACCAAACTCATATGCTTTAGTTTCTCCGGAATATTCCCCACCTCTACCTCGCAGATAAACAGCATGTTGTCCCAAAAGATTAAGCTTCAACTGAGAGAAAACATCTTTAAGGGCTTTAAGTCCTATCTTCCTGACTCCTTTTGGTGTTAACTTAAGTACATCACCATCTTGTGATAAATAACCCATTTCCTCTAACATTTTACTGATTTCTTGTAGATGTTCCACGTTACGTCTAGTGTCCTCGCCCAGAAACTCCTCTATTCTAGACAAGTCCAAATCTTGTATATTTCCACCCCTACGACCGGCATCTTGAATCTGTCGCTCCAAATCATCCATGTTGCGGAGCTCTCCCATTAAATCCATTGCTTTATCATAGGTGATTGATTCTCTACCGGAGAATGGGTAACTATTACGAAATTCATTACCCC
This sequence comes from Dehalococcoidia bacterium, assembly GCA_963582505.1. GTDB lineage: Bacteria > Chloroflexota > Dehalococcoidia > Lucifugimonadales > UBA2985 > UBA2985. Next base: position 14,075 of record CAUZSC010000019.1, on the reverse strand, counting down.
TGAATATTTGTTCCATAAATTCTGTAAAATTCTGCATGGCTTCCATAGCCTCTGGAGACATGGACGAATTCATAATATCTGTTAGTTCACGGCGCATTTCTGGAGACATACTGTTAAGTAAAGACTGTGCTTGAGTCATCCTGTTTCTGAGCATATCTATAAGTTCATCAACGTTACTTGGCTTGTCATTCCCAAACATATCACTGTAATTTTCCATGAATTCTTGGAATTTCGAATTATTATTATCTGCAGAATCCCAAAGCATCTCATTGAGTTTATTAAGCATATCGCTAAGAGATTGCATGTTTTCTTTACCCATATCGCGCAATTGGTCTCTCATTCCTTCAAATACGTTATCTATCATACGTCCACGTATAAGATCCATGAGCTCTTGGAATTGACTGTGCGACTCCGAATCCATAAATTCATAATCCTGGAGTTCTTGAATAGCTCCTGCTGTATTATCAGGGAGATTATTTAAGAATTCTTTGTTGTTATTAGCACGTTGCTCTAGTACATCCATAAGGTTATCCAAACTATTCATCCCGTCCGGTGAAGAACCTGCTACATCTTTATGTTGTTGGCGTGCTTCCTGAAGTCTCTCTTCTATCCCTTGCCGTTCTGATTTGAGAACTTCATTTAATTTTTGCGACATCTCGTCCATTAAAGAATCCAAATCATATTTCTCTAATTCCTGTCTCTTGCGATCCCTCAGGTTTTCCATAATTTCCTGCAATCCCATCATCCGATTACCAAGTGAATCATCCAGACCTTTTCTCATAAGGTCTCTCAAAGCCATCTCCACATTTCCATTGTCAATAATGTTGTCTGCCATGGCACCCAAAATATCCTCGGCTTCAGGGCCGAAAACTTCCTGACTGCCATCCCACCTAGAATATCTAAATATATCTAAGGACATTTCACAACCAACCCTTCCAATAATGCTTGGGCGAAGTATTTATTATAATTATAATCTTATAAGCTCCAATTACTAAAGCTTTTCCAGTTAATATACACTCTATATTTATGAATTAAAGTGCCATCAACTAATACTAGATTTGAACCAATTGACTGTCTCTTTAATTCCATTTTCAATGGTCATCTGCGGAGCCCAATCTAATTCTCTTAATGCCTTGGAACTGTCTAAGTATATCTTGAAAACTTCACCTGGTTTAGCAGATCCATATTCCAAATCCTCTTCATATCCCGTCTCAGTTTTAAGCAACGAGGATATGTAGTTTATAGAATGTCCTTTACCGACTCCTATATTATAGGAGTTACCTATTTTCCCAGATATGCCCTTTATAACTGCGTCAGCAGCGTCAGTAACATATATGAAATCCCTTTCTTGCTCCCCATTGCCATTGATAATTACTGTTCTACCCTCCAGCATTGCCAAAGCGAATATAGCTATAACACCTGCTTCACCAAAAGGATCTTGCCTTGGACCATATATATTACCGAACCTTAATGTTGTGTAATCCAAACCATTAGTTAGATTATGTGTGTATAAATAATTTTCCACGGCAAATTTGGATACTCCATAGTTTGATAGAGGATTGACTGGGTGCATCTCGTCACATGGCAAATATTTCGGTTCTCCGTATATTGCTCCCCCACTAGAGGCATATACCAGTTTCTGGACACCATATTTAATACAATACTCTAGTATCTGCAATGACCCTTGTATATTAATATTTGCATCCAGTAATGGATTTTGCATGGATGATTGAACGCTTATTTGAGCGGCTAGATGTATTACTACTTTAGGTTTTACAGCAACAAATACGTCTTCTAGCTCCCCACCAGCAATATCAGCGTTGTAAAAGTCAACTCCATCTGGCAAGTTTGTTGATTTTCCTGTATGTAAGTTATCAACTACTGTAACAACATAGCCCATGGCTATTAATTTATCTGTTACATGCGATCCCAGAAATCCAGCTCCACCAGTGACAAGTACTGTATCTGAATTCAGAATAGCTCCTTCCCTGCATAACTTTTGATCAGTTTCTAGAAAGTATTCTAACATGCACTCGCTGTACTCGCTTAATTATCTCTCTTCATACAGGGTATATGTTCAGGGTATATATTGGACAGAATATCACACACAAAACACCTAACCGAATTAGATTTAAATGATTATTTGTTTCAGTATTGACTAAGAACAAAACATGTTGTAGTCTTAGCTTTGATTTACGCCTGTTTTAGGGCAACGATTTTTGTCTTACGAGCAGTAAATTTCCTTAGCAAATTAAGTACAAAGGCAGGAGGCAATTATGTCTGCATTAACGGGGTCACTAGGATTCCGATACGGTTTCCTAACGGTGGGTCTTTTTTTTGTAGCTGTATTTTTATATTCAAGCGTCTTGGCAGCTGGCAGTATAGAACTGTCTGCTGATACCAATAGTACGCTTACTGATGGACAAATATCAGTTACCGTACCGAAAGGATCAGTCAGTGAGGCTTTGACACTATCAACCAGTGCAAATACTGTTAGTTCAGCATTGCCAGATGGTGTAACAGAAGGGTCAACTGCATTTGATCTAGCACTAAGTGGAGATGCATCTTTCACAGATTCAGTCTCTATAGTTGTATCTTATAACGACGCTGATATTGCAGCGGCCGATAATAACCCTGCCCGTCTATCAATCTACAAACATGATGCTAGCTTTGATAAATGGTTCGAGTTGAATACAAAACTGGATATAATCGACAAAACCATTACTACGCAAGTAACAAGTGGTGGTTCGTTTACGGTGGGCGGTAAAGCTGCCCCCCCACAGTCCACTCCTACACCGGCAGCTACTGAAGAGTACAAGCACCCAAGGTGGACTCCTACTCCTGGAGCCCCAACGGCAATACCAACGGCAACGGCGTTACCTCCAGAACCTGGTGATTTTGCACCTGGGTCTGGAATGTTAATTGGCCTGTTGATTGCTGCTGTAGTGCTAATGAGTTCCGGTGGATACTACCTGAGCCAGGCTAGAGGCTTAAAATAAGTTTCTAAGTATCAATTACTAAATAAAACCGCAGGGATTAATTAATCCCTGCGGTTTTAAGTTTCATTCCTACCTAAGAAATTAGTATTTACCTAGGAAAATATCCCTCTCCACAGCCACCACATCCTCAGGCAATATGTTAACAGTGCCTGTAGATCTAGCTAGAATATAAATTTTCGAAACCCTTTCAACTAGTTGACACACTTGCATAGCTTCTGCAAGAGATTTGCCAGTAGCTATAAGACCATGATTCCTTAAGAAAGCTGCTTTCCTATCACCTAAAGCTTTACATGCATTGTCAGCTAATTCTTCACTTCCAGGGAAACCGTAATCAGCAACCGAAATAGCTCCACCGACAGCTACAACTAATTCATCAATTATCGGCGGCAATTCTAACCCGGCTACAGCTAGAACTGATGCATATACAGAGTGTGTATGTATTATTGAGTTTATACCTTCATTGTATTTATAGATCGCAAGATGCATAGGAGTTTCTGTAGATAAAGACAGATCGCCCTCTATAATATCTCCTTGAAAATTTACGACCATCAGATCACTGCTTTTCATATCCGAATAAGGGATCTGAGATGGAGTAATCATAACCAAACCATCTGACCCATCACTATCCAAGCACACACTAAAATTACCACTGGAACCTGATACCAATCCTTCATCACAGCATTGTTTAGCAGATTTTAAAAGGTACTTACGCTCATTCTCCCAATGTCTCATTTATATATATATTAACCTCAAATAAATATGTAAGGAAATACGAATACGTCAATGAATATTAGTCGGACTGCCAATGCGGAATCTATACAAGCATGCTACTCGGATGAATTAGGTGATATTAGAAGATTTGCGTGTATTACTCTCCCAATATTTGTACTATAACCTCTCTAGGTCGTGGCATATCAAGTTCTACTAGGAAAATGCGCTGCCATGTTCCAAATTGTAACTTACCATCTGCTATTGGAATGGTTTCACTTGCACCCATCAAGAGATGTTGGCAGTGAGCATGCCCATTTGGGCATTCGTCTGGATTCATGTTAACTGTACGGATTGTAAAGTCATTGTGCTTATACTCAGCATCTTTAGACGCTATCCTACCAAGAAAACTCTCCATATCTTCTATCAATAAGGGTTCATTTTCATTAATCTTTATTGCTGCTGTAGTATGCCTAGAATAGACTACTACAAAACCATTACTTACTTCAGATTCACTTATGAACTCAGCCACCTGATCGGTGATGTCTATAAACTCTGGAGCTTTAGTGGTATTAGTATTTATACAATATTTAAGAATCTTCATTTCAAACTGCCATCTAGCACAAAACATAGCTACGTCGAACTATCACAGGGATCACTGCATTAATATGATTTAAACAGCTATAAGTTAATTTACAGTCCAATTGGAAGCATTCAAATAATAGCAATCACATCGGATCCAAACACGACTACAACATTATACAGTTTAATTCCCCAAGGGCAAGGCCCAAATTATACTAAAATTATAAACATTACAAATACTACTCAGTGTTATAATTAAACTGTATGGATCAAGATATATTAGATTCGCTCAACTACCCCCAAAGAGACGCTGTAACAACCACAGACGGTCCGTTGCTTATACTAGCTGGTCCAGGAAGCGGCAAAACCAGAGTAATTACTCATAGAATAGCTTATCTGGTATCAAAAAAAGGTGTCAGTCCTTCAAACATTTTAGCCGTGACCTTTACTAATAAAGCTGCACGAGAAATGCGAGACAGGCTACAAGTCCTAATGGGCTATCAGGGTTCATATGTAAATGCGAGAACATTCCACGCATTCTGTGCCTCTGTACTTAGAAGGGACGGATCCATCATTGGTTTAGATCAATCTTTTGTGATTTACGACCGAGACGATCAAATTAATCTCATAAAACAAGCTATGGCAATTGAAGAAATAGATATCAAAAGGTATCCACACAACAATATTTTAGGAGCTATCTCCAGTGCAAAGAGCCAACTTATAGATTTTCATACTTTTGGGTCAAGAAGCACTAGTTACATAGACAACATAATACATAGAGTATATCAACGCTATCAGGAACTTTTAACACGTAACAGAGCGGTGGACTTTGATGATCTTCTGATGCTAACGCATAAGCTATTCTTAGATAACCCAGATTTACTCTCAACCTACCAAGATCAATATACGCATATACTTATTGACGAATTTCAGGATACTAATCTAGCCCAATATAACTTGTCTCTACAACTCGCCAATAAATACAAGAACATATGTGTTGTAGGTGATCCAGACCAGTCTATCTATTCATGGAGAAATGCTGATATCGGTAATATCCTATCATTTCAAAAAGACTTCGCCAATACTAGATTGGTAAAGTTAGAAGAAAATTACCGATCTACACAAAACATATTAGAGGCAGCCCATACAATTATCTCTAATGGCAATAGTCATATAGAACGACGATTGTACACACAAAATAATGCTGGCGAACTTATTGTAGTAGAAGAGGCATATAATCCAGAAGATGAAGCTGAAAAACTACTGGAAGAAATTAAAAGATTAAGTAGTGAAGAAAATTATAGCCTCAATGATTTCGCTGTTATGTATAGAGTTAATGCCCAATCAAGAGCAATAGAAGAAGGTTGCATGAGACACGGCATACAATACAAATTAATTGGAGGATTGAGGTTCTATCAACGGAAAGAAGTGAAAGATATCATTGCATATCTTAGAGTTCTGAATAATCCATATGATGATGTAAGTCTACTGCGCATTGTAAACACACCTTCCAGAGGTATCGGGCAGAGAACGATAGATTACATATCTCAACTAGCAAGATCAGCAAATTTACCTCTATATGCCGCTATACAAATGGCAACTGATGAAAACAACGACACTGACAGTACCATAACTCCCAGAAATGCTAAATCGTTAAACAATTTCTTAAGTATCGTAAATGATTTTATTGGCCAACCTAATACTGCTACAGTATCCCAAATTATAGATATTATATTAGACAGGACTGGATACAAATCGTATTTACTCGGAGACAGAGAAACTGGCCAAGAGCGATGGGAAAATATACAAGAATTACGCTCTACTGCAATGGAATTTGACAATATGGCATCGGAAGAAGGGCTAACTACATTCTTGGAAGGTGTGAGTTTGGTGGCTGATATAGATAGCCTTGAAGAAAATCAGAGTGGAATAACCCTTATAACACTCCATCAAGCCAAAGGCCTAGAATTCCCTGTAGTATTTATGGTAGGCATGGAAGAAGGCTTACTACCACATATAAGGTCCATGGAAGATGCTGAACAAATCGAAGAAGAGAGAAGGCTGACATATGTCGGTATGACCAGGGCAAAAGAACGGCTATATATGATCAGAGCCTTCAGGAGAGCATTCAGGGGACTTAGCTATCCGTCCGTGCCTTCTAGATTTCTTGCCGATATTCCACCTCACCTTATTAAGCGCTCATCTAAAACAGGGCCTGTTTCAGGGTCAATAGGTATTTCACAAAAACCACTTAATCAAAAATTGCCCCCCAAAAATTCCACAGATAATCTAATGGTACTAGGATCTGGTGATAGGGTTGAACATTCAAGATTCGGACAGGGTATAGTAGTCAGCTCATTGGCATCCGGAGGAGATCAAGAAGTAACTGTAGCTTTCAAAGGCGAAGTTGGCATTAAGAAACTTCTACTTAGCTTCGCTCCGCTCAAGAAAATAGATTGACTTATAGTCTGAGTTTAGCTTATCCTCATATCTGTGAATCTGACTCTTAAAACTACGTATCCGTACTCTAAATCGAGTCTAGACCTATGGATTTAGACCACAATATTTACTAGAACAGATACATGTAATTGTGCTCAGCCATCTGCTAGTTATCAATAGTAGAAATCATAATCTTTTAAGGAGTAAATATAATGCCAGATCTTATTTACGAAAAGCATCCCGAAGGTCATTACGCTGTATTCACAATGAACAGGCCTGAACGACTGAACGCTCTGGGAGGAGCTATGTCTAGAGAGTTGGACGAAGCTCTGCACGATTTCAGCAACGATGATTCCATGTTCGTAGGCATCGTTACTGGAAATGGAAGAGCTTTCTGTGCCGGAGCAGATCTTAAGGAAATGACTGAAAGAAATGTTCTGCAAGCCGATGTAAAAGCTAAGCTAGACAAAGGTGAAATCACAGCAGAGGAAGCTTCTGATTTACTTCCGAGGCCCGGTGGTGGCAATAACAGGATAGGACCTTTTTCAACTTGCCCAAAACCTATAATAGCTGCCGTGAATGGCTTAGCTATAGGTGGTGGCTGTGAGAGATCTATGGACTGTGACATAAGAATAGCTAGCACAGAGGCATATTTTGGCTTATATGAAGTACAACGTGGAATATTAGCAGGTTTTGCAATACACCACGGAGCTAGAGTTATGCCATTTGGTGAATTGTCCTACCTTCTATACAGCGCTAGGCCTCTCAGTGCCCAGGATGCCTATAGGATTGGGTTTGTTCATGAAGTAGTTGAGCCAGATAAACTGCTGGCTAAAGCTGTTGAAATAGCTGAAGATATAGGTAGAAATGCTCCCCTAGCTGTACAAGGAACCAAAGCCGTCATCCAGTTCTGGCGCCAATTTGGAATGACGCAGTCCTTCCAACTAGGAGATCAGGTCGGACGCTGGTTGTTTAGCTCAGAGGATTCTAAGGAAGGCCCTCGTGCGTTCGCGGAAAAGAGACTACCTGTCTGGAAAGGTCGTTAAATCACTGAAAGCTTTACGTGAGAAATATAATTCTTCTATGCACACTTCAATATATAAAAGATTAGCATACAAGAATTATCCTCTCTGCCACGATACCAAAGCCACTACAATGCTAATAGTATGGATTTGCCAGAATGACTGATAGGTTAACCATCTCTAACAAAACATTCACATCTCGCCTTATATTAGGGACAGGGAAATATAGGTCTATGTCCGATATGGTAAATGCCATAAAAACATCAGGTGCAGAAATGATCACTGTTGCACTGCGAAGGCTAAATTTAGATGATCGAAGTAAATCAACATTATTGGATGAAATAAACCCACAAAAATACCATATACTGCCAAACACTGCTGGTTGCAAAACCGCAGAGGAAGCCCTGACTATCGCTAGACTTGCCAGAGCAATGGGTTTACCAAATTGGATAAAACTTGAGGTTATTCCGGACACGAAGTATCTGTTTCCTGACCCAGTAGGAACTTTGGAGGCTGCCAAATTACTGATTCAGGATGATTTCGTTGTATTGCCTTATATAAATGCCGATCCTGTTCTTGCAATTAAACTAGAAGACATAGGATGTGCAACAATAATGCCCTTGGGGTCTGCAATTGGTTCAGGTCAAGGAATCCACACTTCAGAAGCAATACAAATAATAATAGAACAGGCCTCTATACCTGTTATAGTAGATGCTGGATTAGGAGTACCATCTGATGCCTCGCAAGCAATGGAAATGGGAGCCTCTGCTGTTCTTGTGAATACGGCAATAGCAGAAGCACAAGATCCATCTTTAATGGCTGAAGCTTTTAAGAATGGAGTTATTGCAGGTAGACAGGGATATCAGGCCGGTCGAATACCGAAAAAAAGACATGCTTCCTCCAGCAGCCCTACTGAAAACATAGTGGGAAGTGACTAGCCTTAGTATGAATTTCATCAATGCTGTTCCTTGGCCTATTTTATGCCTTGTGACAAACAGGCACGCTGTTACAAGCATGAAACTTGAAGATAATATAGGATACGCCGTTGACGGAGGAATTGACATTGTACAGCTCAGAGAAAAAGACTTGCCATTTGATGAACTGCTTGCTCTGGCTATTAGGATACGCCGCATCACTGATGGGAAAGCACAGTTTATAGTAAATCAAAATATAAGAGTTGCAATAGAATCGAATGCAGACGGTGTACACCTTCCACAAGATCATATATCTGTTATAGCCGCTCGTACTTTGGTGCCAGATGATTTCATTATTGGAAAATCTGCACATGATATCGAAAGTGCAATATCAGCCTGCAATGAAGACGTCGACTACATTATCTTAGGAACCATATTCCCTACAAACTCTAAACCAGATGTAACTGTTGGTGGGCTCAACAGGATTTCTGAAGTTGCAAACGAAGTAGATTGTCCTATTCTAGGGATAGGTGGAATAACTAGACACAACCTAGCGTCAGTAATAGCTGCAGGGGCTAATGGGGCAGCTATATCCAGTGCAATATTGACATCAAGCAACCCCCAAAAAGAGGTTATACGACTCAAAGCACTAATCTCCGCCAAGTTCGAAACAAAAAATAACCAGACGGAGTGGTAATTGATAAAAGTCAGAGTTAATGGTGTGTATAAGGATATACCAGACAAAATAAACTTATATAACTTCCTCGAATCTTACGGTGTAATTGGAAAGTACGTTGCGGTATCCCACAATGGTGAGATTATAGATAGGGACAAATTCATAAATATAGTATTACGTAGTGATGACAAACTAGAAATAGTTCAACCAGTTGGTGGTGGCTAACTCAATGTCTAATAATACAAATCTACATCCCAGTGTGATAATAATAGGTGGAGGAATTATAGGCTGTTCTATAGCGTATCACCTATCCAAAGCAAATAGTAAAGTAACAATTATAGAAAAGAGAAAAATAGGGTCAGCTGCATCTGGTATAGCAGCTGGGATGATAGCCCCACTGTCAGAGGGACTACCAAAAGGACCAACTCTGGCAGTGGCACAAGAAAGTCGATCTCTACTCCTAGAGCTCATTCCAAAACTGCAGGAAGATTCAGGCATAGACGTTGAATACTCATCTCCTGGCATCCTACATCTAGCTTACACTGCTGAAGAAGTAGATGATCTTAATCTTAGGCTAACATGGCAAAAAGAATTCAATATGAACCTAGATTGGCTATCAGGCATTGAAGCCAAGAAAATAGAACCGTCTATAGCAGAAGATGTATTGGGTGCATTACTTTCACCTAATGAAGGTAACCTAAATAGCCGGAGGCTAGTCAGGTCTTTTGCGCAAGCATCTTCTAATAATGGAGCCGTTTTGATGGAAAACACAGAAGTCACTGGAATAATTTTCAGTGGCAACCGTGTAACCGGTGTAAATACAACCGCTGGGAACATGTATGCAGATTGGGTCGTGATGTGCTCCGGCCCTTGGTCAAACCATTATGGTGGGTGGCTTGGTATTGATATCCCAGTATTTCCTGTTAGAGGACAGATAATGGCTGTGCGTTTGTTACCATCTCCAATAACCAGAACAGTATGGAACGGAATAACTTATATGATCCCGAAGAGAGACGGATCTATTGTTATCGGTACTACTAGAGAACACGTTGGATACAAAGACAAACCCACTCTTTCTGGAATATCCACTATACTGACAAACGCACTAAAGCTAGTCCCACAAATAGCTGATGCAGAACTCCATAAAGTTTGGAGCGGGTTACGGCCTTATACACAAGACGAGATACCAATCATAGGGACAATTCCTAAAATTGAAGGGGCCATTCTAGCAGTAGGTCATTACAGAAGCGGAATTTTACTTAGTGCAATAACTGGTAGCATGGTCTCAGACTTGGTAAGAAACGGTGAGAAAGAATATATGCTACCATTCAATATTTCAAGGTTCCAAAGTTAGTCCAAATCACATAGCATTGGTGCAATTTACCAAATTAGCGAATAGTGGTGATACCGCCTAAGGGATTGCCTGACTCGAATGCTAAGTATATAATAACCGACATCCCTGCTAGAGAGGAATTAACAAATATGTCCTATGCCTTCTTTAACGGTGAGTTTATGCCCCTAGAAGATGCAAAAGTTGGGGTCATGACACACGCCTTACACTATGGAACTGCTATTTTCGAAGGCATACGAGGAAATTGGAATCCTGAAGACGAGAAGTTATTCATATTCCAACCTGAACAGCACTACAAAAGATTCCTTCAGGGTTGCAAAATAATGCGTATCGACGTCCCCTATACCGCTCAAGAATTAAGCCAGATTACTGTAGACCTGGTTAAGAAAACTGGCTATCAACAAGATATATACATACGCCCATTGGCTTTCAAAGGTTCCGAAAGAGTTGCTGTACTCAAACTTCAGGATATTGACAACTCTCTGGTTATTTTTGCTATACCTTTTGGAGCATATCTTGATTTAGACGCTGCAGCCAATTGTTGCACCTCATCATGGAGAAGAATGGCAGATTACATGATACCTCCTGATGCCAAAATAAGTGGACTATATGTCAATGGAATACTTGCCAAGACTGAGGCCACATTGGCTGGTTTTGATGAGGCTATTTTACTTACAGAAGAAGGATATGTTTCAGAGGGTACCGGGGAAAATATATTCATATTCAGTAATGGAAAGCTAGTAACCCCTGGTGTTTATGACAATATACTGAAAGGTATCACCAGAGATACTGTCATAGACATAGCTCGCAATGAACTTGGCATAGAAACCGTAGAAAGACATGTGAGGAGAAGTGAACTTTATACTGCAGATGAATGCTTCTTGACTGGTACAGCAGCTCACCTCACACCAGTTGGTAAGATAGATAACCATTCTATAGGATCAGGAGAAATAGGTGATTTGACTAAAAAATTACAAACCCTTTACTTTGACGTTATAAGGGGACGAAATCCAAAATACTTACATCTATGTACTCCCGTTCAGTAATCCACAAAACTTAAGCCAGAAACGTTATCAAAATTAAATTAATATCCATTAGCAATGAGATAAACAGCATTGAATCTTCATATAGAATATGTCATATTCATTTTCTTCTCTGCTTTAGGCGTAATCCAGATATCCGCTGGTTACGGTAAACTAAGAGGCCTACTGATAACAAAATCCATTAACAAATCTATTGCCTTTGGCATCTCAGTCCTATTAATTTCTATGATTAGTTTTTTCAGGGATGGAGGCAGAAACATACCAGACACAGAAGGTGGCGTTCCCGGTTTTTCACAATTCTTACTATTCGCTATCGGAAGCAGTGCAGCATTATTCTTCACATTCGCATCAACTTCTCTGACAAATTTAAGTAGCAGTATTATCCACACAAATAACTATTCTGGTTTGATGGGACTTAGGCATTACACATACTTACAAATTATATCTACTTCTTCTGGGGTAGCAAATTGGATATTGAAACAATTGACCAGGAAATATTCCTCTGGCTAAATCAACATGTTGGTAACTACTCGTGGCTAGACAGCATCGTAGTATTTATAGTTAGTGACTACCTAGTACCAATTTCTTTCTCGTTTGTACTTTTTGCCCTATGGATAGGTTGGAGGAACAATGAGATGCGAGATCTACATCAATATAATGTTATTACTTCTATAACAGGTATCATATTAACAAACGTATTTATAAGTATAATCAATTCACATTTCTTTAGATTGAGGCCTTTTGATGTACACGAAGTAAACCTTTTGTTCTATATGCCAACTGACTCATCATTCCCAGCAAACCCAATAGCTGTCGCATTTGCTATCGCCACAGGTGTAGCTTTTGTTAACAAGAAACTAGCTATAGCAATGTATATCACATCAAGTTTATATGGCTTTGCCAGAGTTTATGCTGGAGTATTCTATCCAAGCGATATAGTTGGTGGAGCGATAATTGGACTCACAAGCACATTATTAGCATATTTCATGTTCAAATATGTGTCACCAATACCAACCATACTAATACGTATCGCTAGACACATGTATTTGGCATAGCAATAATACGAGTTTGGCTTTAAAGATACGCAACTTATACAAATTCCAATGGCCCCGAATATAATGAATTCATATTCCACTTACAAGTTAGAGATATCAGGATCTTCATCACATATTATTGATAGTGGTATGTCTAAGACCATGCGTGACGCTGCAGAACTGCCTATAATATCAGAAACCAATGCTACAGCTTCAGATATTTTTGGAATTCTGATACCTTTATCCGAATGAGCATCCGTTGCTATTACATGTACTAACCTTTGTTCTATTAGTGCTCTTGAAACATTTTGCACCAACACACCAAAATCTCCCATTAAACTACCAGCTGATGTTTGGACAAGACATCCCATATCAACTAAGCCTGACAGCAGCAAGAAATCTCCATGTATTGGAACATTACGTTCTGGGTGCACAATTATTGGTGTCATGCCAATTCTCAATAAATCTCCCAAAACTTTTTCCGCGTAGAATGGCATAAATTCAAATGGGAGTTCTATCAGAATAAAATTAGTACCTTCTATTGGTAAAGCAATACCTGAATGTATTTGCTCTAGTGTGTCCATCTCAATGTGATTCTCCATTCCTAGTAAGATACTTATTGGTACAGAAAGATCTAAAAGTTCTTGATTCAAATGGTTTACTGCATCAGCCAGACTATAATTCAAGTTTCTCCCGTGCACATCCCTGTTGTGAGGAGTTGCCACTATAAATTGTATACCATCAGCATGGGCGATCCTTGCCATATTTACAGATTCTTCTAAAGTTGATGGCCCATCGTCCAAGCCAAAAAGTATATGATTATGAATGTCGAACATCAATTTATCCTAGAGCATTTTTATATGAATTAACCAAATGCTCCGTCACCTCAGACCATTGCATTGTCATGGCTAGATGCCTAGCAGATTTTTTCATCGCAGTTCTTATAGAGTGATTGTTTAAAACTATCTCTAACCTATCTGCAAATGGTTCTGGACACCTCCACTGTACTAGATATCCAGTATGTCCATTCTTGACTATAGAGGGTAAACCTCCAACCCTTGAAGCAATTACCGGAGTACCACAAGCCATAGATTCTAGGGCCACTAAACCAAAACTCTCATAATAGGATGGAACTACACATACATCTGCTGCATTATAATAAAATGGAAGTTGCTCCTGCTCCACACTGCCGGTGAATACCACATGCTCTTGTATACCTAGTTCTTTAACTATGGATTGAAGTCTCATCATTTCTGGATCATCCGCTAACTCTCCTCCTACAACTATCAGAGATAAGTCTTTTCCAG
>CAUZSC010000018.1:0-20448 GCA_963582505.1 Dehalococcoidia bacterium | reverse complement strand
ATATAAGTTTCCATCCATAGACCCTACGTATATAACATTGGCATGATATATTGCAGTATTCCAGAACCAATTTGATGCTTTGAAGGGTTCTTGCCACAATAAGTTCCCTTCAAGGTCCAATGCATAGAACATCTTGTCGAAAGATCCTATGAATAGCCCACCTTTGCTGTCATTTATACTCCTAGGGAATACTAGAGCAGTCGAAGCTATAGCTCCAGATGTCTTATGGCTCCATATTAGTTCACCTTGGCCAACTTGATTAGTATTCGTTGTTGAAACAGCATAAACTGTTCCATCTAAAGCTCCAAAATATACCACACCTTCGACTATGACTGGCGTGGACCATATACCTCCTCCAGCTTCGAATTCCCAGACAAGCCTTCCAAGATTTCTATCTACAGCATATATATGACCGTCTGATGAACTTATCACTATATGATGTTCGTTCGAATTCGAAGTTTCTATCGCAGGAGATCCTACTATATGGCCATCCGTTTGGAATGTCCATATTTCTCTTTCAGAATTAAGATCTATTGCGTATAAAATCCCATTGTAAGCTCCAAAATATACAACACCATCATGGACTATTGGCGTACCATATATACCTTCTAGATTTATTTCGTCTCCTTCCTTAGGAAAAGACCATAAGTATCTACCGGTATTACTATCCAGAACTGTAAGATTTGCCTCTTTAGTACCTATAAACACCTTATTATCATAAAGTGCTGCGGCAGACCAGCCGGAAGTTGATCTGAAATCCCCAGCACAACCGGCCAAAAAGAAAGTAAGAAGCAGTAATGGCATTACCCAAAAGGTAATTGCAGGTACGTGTCTAGGGTTATCAGAAAGAGGATTCAATATTTTAAGTTGCATGGTCATTGTGTGTTGTGTTGGGTTAATGTTTTATTATGGTATCGGATCATATCCGTTACCGCCCATAGGCCTACATCGAGATAATCTAGCTATGCTAAGCCACAAACCTTTGATGAAGCCATGCTTCAATATAGCACCAGAAGAGTACTCGGAACATGTGGGCTCGTATCTGCAGGATATAGGTAGGTATGGAGAAAGTGCTTGCTTATATAAGCTTAGTAAAAGAAGAGATCCATTTTTCATGAGATTTTTCTTTTTGTGCCAGGGTGTTCTTGCATTAATAATGAGGCCTTATTCAATAATTTATAAACGGATGATCTCAAGCTATTATAATCTGCCTTATTTGCATTACTTCTTGCTATGAAAACTAAATCCCAACCACCTATGATTTGAGTGTATCTCACAGCTTCCTTAGTTCTTCTTTTTATCGTATTTCTGACCACTGCGTTGCCGGCCCGCTTGCCAACTGAGAAGCCAAGCCTGCTTGTATATTGTGTCCCGTTAGGCATTGCTTTTAGGACTAGAAGATGGTCTGCCCAAGATTGTCCATTATTGTAGACAAAGCTAAACTCTTTTGCCTTCCTGAGGCGAAGTTCCTTTTTCATTAGTCAGAGGCTACAGGAGTTTGGCAAAATACGGTAAGGACTTTCCTTTAATTTGTGTAGCAAATTATACGGTTAAGCTATGTCGACCTTTGAACCGGCGACGCTTTAAAACGTTTTGCCCACCATTGGTATCCATCCTAGAAAAGAACCCGTGCTTTCTTTTCCTTCTTCTTACTTTTGGTTGATATGTTCTTTTTGGCATTTCTGTTCACGCTCAATTATAATTGCATACTTGTTTAGGTGTCAATTCTAGTTTAGGTGTAAATTCTAGCAACTGCTGCAGTATAGATAATATTAAGAGATTTGGCATATATTGTTGTAGAGAATATGGAAAGCATGTGATACATTTGTACAGTTGCCCGGTGGTGTAGTGGTAGCACAGGGGACTTTGAATCCCTTAACCTAGGTTCGAATCCTGGCCGGGCAGCCATAACAAAACTATCTATGTATACTCCTGTAACTAGTAGTCGTACCAACCTGCCTTGGTTTTCCTTCCTAACTGTCCGGCAGCAACCATTCTTGTGAGCAACTGAGAAGGCCTGTATTTTGGGTCGCCTGTTTTCTCAAAGATTGTTGTTATTTCATGTAAGATTACATCTAGTCCTACTAGATCCATGAGTTGGAATGGTCCCATAGGGTGGTTTAATCCTAGCCTAACGCATTGATCGATATCTTCCTTCGATGCTACAGACTCTTGGAGCAGGAACGTAGCTTCGTTGAGAAACGGTGCTATTAATCTGTTTACCACAAAGCCTGCAGAATCAGCTATCACTACAGGTTTCCTTCCCATACCTTCTGATAAGGTCACAATTTCTTGCACTGTGTGCTCGCTAGTATGATAACCTTTAATGACTTCAACCAATTGCATTGCGTATGGTGGGTTGAAAAAATGCATTCCGACAACTTTATCTGGCCTATGTGTGGAAGTTGCTAGTTCCGTGATTGGTATTGTAGATGTGTTAGAAGCGAATATTGTCTCGTCAGGTGCTATTCTATCTAGTCTTTCTAGTAATGTGGTTTTTGCAGATTGATTTTCCCAGATATTCTCTATAATTATGGATGACTCAGCAACGTCCTCTAAATTCTTAGTAGTCGTAAGTAACTCTATTGCTTTATCTCGTGTAGATTTTTCGACAAACCCTCTCTCTACACCTTGGTTCAAACCGTTGGTTATTCGTGTTACAGCAGCTTCCATTTGTGTTTCCGAGGTGTCTGTCATGATTACGCTATACCCATTCTGAGTAGCTATTTGTGCTATTCCAGAACCCATAACACCAGAGCCGACAATACCAATAGATTTTTCCATTTCAATTATTCCTCGTTCGTTTGTAATGAGAAGAGTAGACTTGTTGTGGATCTATAGCAAATTGTAAATTCATTTAGTTATGGTCTTAAAACCACATTGAGATGTAACTTAGATATTTAGTGAACCTAAGGACATTTCACAGGTTTGCTATTTTTACAGTATATACGTCTTCAAGCTGCCTTACTTCTTCTAATGCTGCTTCTGGAACGTCATCGTCTAACCCGAGTATCATTGTTGCTCGCCCCCGAGATTCGAGCCTGCCGACTTCCATAAACCCTATGTTGATATCATGTTTGCCAATTATAGTTCCTACAGCTCCTATCATTCCGGGTCTATCTTGATGGTCTGTGAATAACAGATAACCTCCAGTTGGCACAATATCTATCCAATATTCACTGATTCTAACTATATGGGTTTCACCGCGCATATGAGTAGCGGATATAGTAGTCTTACCAGCAGAAGTTTCCACTTCTACAGTTATTAAGTTACTATATTGCTCCGGTGCCGGACCTTTTTCCTCTATGACCTTAAGGCCTCTTTCTGTAGAAATGAAATTAGCATTAACTAAGTTAATTTTCTGATCACTTATTGGACCTAGCAGGCCCATCAGACACGCTGCCTTTAGAATATTTGTTTCATAGGTTGCTATATCTCCTTCAAACCGTAACTTTATAGACGACAATTGACCTACAGATAATTGAGTGGCTAGTTTACCAGCCTGTGAGGCTACGTCTACATATGGAGATAGCACTGCTTGGGATTCTGGTAATACAATTGGTGCATTAACAGTGTACCTAGCTGGTTGGTCGTTTAGGACGGCAATTATCTGTTCTGCTACTTCACGAGCGACTTCTTCTTGAGCTTCTTGAGTAGATGCTCCTAGGTGAGGTGTGACTATTATCTTGTCATTATTCAGTAATGGATTGTCATCCTTTGGTGGTTCGCTTGAGAAGACATCTATTGCTGCTCCAGCAACGCGACCTTCTTCTACAGCTCTAGCTAAAGCATGCTCATCTATAAGTTCTCCTCGAGCAGTATTGAGAATTCTTACTGATGGTTTAACCGTTGCCAATCTGGCATCATCTATTAGCCCTCTTGTCGATTCTGTCAATGGTGTATGTATACATATAAAATCTGATTCTTCGAAGAGTTTCTCTAAGGTAACCAACTCTACTCCTAAAAGGCTTGCATGTTCTGGAGATACAAATGGATCATAGGCTATAATATGCATCTGGAAACTCTGGGCTCGTTGAATTACTTCTTTCCCAACTTTTCCTATTCCTATTACTCCCAAGAATCGGTTTCGGAGTTCTACCCCAGTGAATGAACTTCTCTTCCATTCTCCAGCACGTAATGACTGATTAGCTTGAGGTATATTGCGCGACAAAGCTAGCATCATAGCGATCGTATGCTCTGCTGCTGCGATGGTATTACCCGTTGGTGCATTCACCACAGCAATACCTTTTCTAGTTGCTGCATCCAGATCTATGTTGTCTACTCCAACGCCGGCCCTACCTATTACCTGTAAATTGGTTCCTGCTGCTATAACGTCTGCAGTAACTTTCGTTTCACTGCGAACCACTAGGGCATCGTATACACCTATTATTGAGATTAACTCTGCAGGTGTTAAACCTAGTTTAACGTCCGTATCTCCTTGTGCTTGCAGCAATTCTATACCTTCTTTATCTATCGGATCACTTATTAAAATCTTGGGCATATGCTAACCTCTCGTCTCGGAGTGATTTGGGTGAAAGCCTACTTTTTCGAGCCCAGACTTAAGCGATTCTATGGTATGGGTTATTTCATTGTCCCCGATATACCCCATGTGTCCTATTCGCATAATTTTTCCATCGAGGCTCCCTTGCCCACCAGCCAATACTAATTGGTGGTCTGATTGCAGCGTTTGAAGTAGTGTTTTGGCGTCTATGCCGTCTGGTATATCTACGGAAGTTACAGTATTAGACGCACATTTTTCATCAGCGAATAATTTCAGGCCAAGGCTCTTGACTCCTTCTCTTATCTTGTTAGCCACAGTACTGTGCCGAGTATATACATTCTCCAGCCCTTCATTGATTATCATATTGAGCGATACCTCAAGGCCGTAGAGTATTGCTAGAGCTGGAGTCCAGGGTGTCTGGCCTCTATCCATGTAACTTTTAGCTTTTCCAATATCCCAGTAGAATTTAGGCATTTTAGATTCCTTGAATGCATCCCAGCCTTTAGGGCTAACGCTAATGAAAGAAAGCCCTGGAGCAACCATCCAGCCTTTCTGAGAACCTGCAACAACTATGTCGCAGTTCCATTCGTCTGTATAGAAAGGTAGTGAGGATAAGCTGCTTATAGCATCTACAATGAAAAGTTTGTCGAATTCTTTTACCACTTTCCCTATAGATTCGAGATCATTAGTCACCCCAGTGGATGTTTCGTTATGTGTAACTAGGACTGCTTTCACATTATTATTTTTCTTCAGAGCTTCCCTAAGGACATCTGGATCTATAGAAGTGCCCCAAGTAAAAGTTAAGCGCTCCACCGTTGCTCCGTAAGCCTCGGCAATTTGAGCAAAGCGGTCTCCAAAAACCCCTATGGATACAGACAAAACTTCATCTCCTGGGGACAACGTGTTGACAATAGCAGCTTCCATGCTGCCTGTGCCAGACCCAGTGAGGGTGAGGACATCATTATCGGTTCTGTATATATGTTTGAGCCCCTTAGAAATATTGTTCAATAGATCTTGGAATTCTGGCCCCCTATGGTTTATCATCTGTTTACCAGACGCAAGAAGTATTTCATCTGGAATTGGTATTGGTCCGGGAGTTCTTAGATTCACTTCAATTTCCTTCCAATGGGTGTTTTCCATCCATTAATTAAATTGTATATGTCGATTAAGTAGATCGGATATTATCAAACAAAACTATAAAAATTGCACCTGCAAAGTATCGCATGATAATAATATCGTATGCAGTATATTGCAAACCCCCTCTAGACATTAGTCACAAGACTCTATCAATATAATCAGGTTAGAAAAGCACCATTAATGTTATTAGAATCTAGTGCAACATGTCTAATCAGAAGTCACTATCACTACGTTGTTCAGTATTTTACCATTTTGGGTTTGGTAACCCAAGTGTTATAGAGATGTATTTCTAGTGGATTGTAGTATTTAACAATTCTTCATTCCTATTACGTTGGAGAGGTATTTTATTCATGGGCACTTGTATTTATTATACGTATAAACCTACGGCGACCTCTACCGATAATAAGGGATTTGTTTAGGACTAGTAGATTCTCTGCGTATGGGTATCCATCTACAGTAAGAGCCCCTTGGCCTAGGAGTCTCTTAGCTTCGCTTATACTGCTAGTCAATCCTAGTTTATGGAAGAGATCGAACAAACTAACTAAGCCATCTCTAGATTCGATAGTAAAAGATGATCCTTGATTTATAAGTGAAACCGTGTAAGTTGTTCCATGTAATTGAGCATTGTATTCTGGAATCTCTTGTGGGGTTTCACCTCTTTGAATAGTGCTCTCGAAATTGCTCTGTGCTTTGGCTGCAACCTCGGAAGAGTTGAACTGACTCACTAGATTAAGGGCCAGTTTCTTTTTGAGATCCATGGGATTCACGGCATTATTGCCAAGAGCCTTCTCTATTTCCTTTATGTCTTGGTCAGGAGTATCAGTAACAAGCTCAAAGTAATCCTTAATCAGGAAATCTGGTATGGACATTACTTTTCCGTACATATCATTTGGGTCATCGGCTATGCCGATATAATTGCCCAAACTTTTGCTCATTTTTTGTATGCCATCTGTACCGACTAATATAGGCATTATTAGGCATTGCTGAGGTTTTTGACCCATGCTCTCTTGTAGTTGCCGCCCCACCAGAAGATTGAATTTTTGATCTGTGCCTCCAAACTCCACGTCTGATTCTATTGCTACAGAGTCGTACGCCTGTAGCAGTGGATACAAAAGTTCTGTAATGGCAATAGGTTTTTGGTCTTTGAATCTTTTGGCAAAATCTTCTCTCGCTAGAAATTGAGCTACAGTAAATCGTTTAGTTAAATCAAATACATTCGCTAAGGTGAATTCCCCGAACCATTCACTCTGCCATACTACTTGTGTACGGTTTCTATCCACAATTTTGAAAAATTGAGTCATATATGTTTTTGCATTTTCCCTAACTTCTTCTGCTGTTAACATCTGTCGTGTTGCAGACCTACCGCTTGGGTCACCTATCTGAGCAGTCCAATCTCCGACTATTAATATTACTTTATGGCCAAGCTCTTGAAAATCTCGTAATTTGCGAAGGCCAACTGCGTGACCCAGATGTATATCTGACCTGCTAGGGTCGAATCCCATTTTTAGGCGTAGTTGTCTGCCGTCGTCGAGGAGTTTGCGTAGCTCTTTCTCAACGATTATTTCTGAAACCCCTCTAGTTAGAATGTTTTGAATATTATATTTTGCCATTTGTTTGCCATGGAGTATAAGGATTAGACACTAGTAGTGTGTAGCCACGTGTTATTTTAAGGCATTATATTCCGTGTTTGATTTATATCTAGACCCATTTGATCAACGAGTTGTTTTTCGCTGTTAAATCGCACTTCTTCTCTTATATATTCAAAGAATTCTATTTCAATGTGGCGGTCATATATGTCTTGGTCGAAATCTATGATATGTACTTCGATTGTATGATCGTTACCATCGAATGTAGGTCGGAAACCTATGCTTGTGGCAGATTTGTATCTAGTCCCTCCTACATATGCCCATGTCGCATAAATGCCATCACCAGGTATAAGTCTGTTTTCTTTCACATCTAAATTTGCAGTTGGAAATCCTAGCTTTCTACCTATACCAGCACCTTTTGTAACTTTACCTTCCAATCGGAATAACCGTCCAAGATAATTTGCAGCTACTGCCACGTTCCCAGAGGATATAGCTTCTCTGATAGCAGTGCTACTAACTCTGATGCCAGAATTTGATACTTGATCCACAATATTCACTGAAAACCCTTGTTTTTCTCCGATATCTTTCAGTACAGCAGGAGTTCCCTCTCTTTGGAACCCCATCACAAAATCATGCCCTATAATCAGGTTAGTTAAATTAATCCTATCTTTTAGCAACCTACAGAAATCTCTTGCCCTTAATTTAGACAGGTCTAGATCGAATGTTAGTGGGATAACTAAATCCAATCCTTCTGATTTTAGTAATGAAATCTTATTGTCTAAAGAGGTTATATATTTAATGCCAGAATTCTTGGACAACACAGCCCTTGGGTGTTCTGTGAATGTTATAGCACAACTTAATGCCTGAGCATCGTTTGCTGCCTGCTTAACCTGATTGAGGACTTTTTGATGGCCTAAGTGGACACCATCGAAAACTCCAATGGTCAATACAGTTTTGTCAGTTGCTGGTAAGGCGGGTAACTCGTCGTAAACTTTCATTAGAAAACTTTCAGCTATTAGAGCGTTCTATAAGCTTCAGTTACAAGCTCCACGGTCTCTTCCCATCCTACACATGGATCGGTTATGGAGATTCCGTATTTTAGGTTTGACGGATTACTCTCGTCCAATTTTTGGTTTCCTTCTTCAAGGTGGCTCTCTAGCATTATGCCCACTATGTTCTTGTTGCCTGCAGACCTTTGGTTGATCAAGTCTTTGAAGGCTACTCTTTGTAGTTTATAGTCTTTATTGCAATTTGCATGGGAGCAATCCACAATTAAACGAGTTTCAACTTTAGAATTATTCAATATGCTGATGGCTTGGGCAACAGACTCTGCATCGTAGTTTGGACCATTACTCCCTCCACGAAGCACTATGTGACAGTCTGGATTGCCGTTCGTTACCACTACAGATGCCTTTCCATTATAATCTACACCAATGAATGCTTGAGGAGTTCCAGCTGCAACTGTAGCGTCTGCAGCAAGTTGGATGCTACCACCGGTTCCGTTCTTAAATCCTATTGGCATACTTAACCCGCTTGACATTTGCCTATGTGTTTGGCTTTCAGATGTGCGGGCACCTATTGCCGCCCACGATATCAGATCTGCTATATATTGAGGTGTAATAGGGTCCACAAATTCTATTGCAGACAATATGCCAAGCTCTCCAATTTTTATCAGGAATTCCCTTGCCAATTGGAGACCTGTGGTTATATCGCAACTACCGTTAAGTTGCGGATCATATATGAGCCCTTTCCATCCCACAGTGGTACGAGGTTTCTCAAAATACACACGCATTACCATAAGTATTTTATCGCTTACACTGTCAGATAGTTCTTTGAATTTCTTCGCATATTCATATCCTGCTTCTATGTCATGTATTGAGCATGGGCCAGCGATAATCAATAACCGCTCATCGCGACCTTTAAGTATATTAGATATTTGGTTACGCCCTTCACTGACCAATTTGGTAATGTCTGAAGATATGGGTAACTTTTCAAGATAATCTAATGGGGATGGTAAAGGTTGTATCCTCTGTATATTTAAGTCATGAATTTGTGTCATAGTCCACCTAAATCATTGGTTTACTGAGAATCAGCTTTTTATAGATGTGAAATAAATCTAAAGAAACTCAACTATAATCTGGAATACGTAATATGTCTAGTCTGTGGTTGATTATCAGGCTAGTCAACAGTTACAGTTATTATCCTCTAAGGTTTATGGCTTTCCTAAGGTATGAGTGAGATATCTCTTCTTGAGGTTTATAAGTATTTAGTAGGATCATTATTCTTATACATCTTTCTAGCGCATCAGGTACTTGCATTTCATGACTACACATCAATGGGACTGACTCCCATCCCATTTCTCTGGCAGCTGCAGCTGGAAAAGTTGCATTCAGATCTGTTGTTGTAGTGAAGAAAGCAGCAGCGATGTCAGGAGTCTCTATATCGTTTTTGGTTACCATATCTTCCAGCAGTTCCTTAGTGGCTTGAAATATAGCTTCTTTAGAATTTTCTTCTGTTGTAGTAGCCCCTCGTACACCTCTGCAGACTATAGCCATTTCATCCTGCCTTTCTCACTACTACTATCCTGTAAGTTCAATCAAGAAGTCTTTAACTGCTTGAATCCTGTTTTCATCATCGTTATTTTCTATTACCTGTATCAGGGCACTACCTACAACTGCTGCTTGTGCAGCATTGGATAAAGCTTCAACGTGTTTCCTTTTTGAGATGCCAAATCCTACTGCAATAGGGAGAGATGTTTGTTTTCTAATTCTTTTTGTAATTGTGAATGCACCGTCTGGGATTTCATCCCTGGCTCCTGTAACCCCTGTAAGGCTTACGCAGTACACAAAACCACTAGCTGCCTTACAGGACTTGGCAATTCTTTCATCTGTACTAGTTGGGGCAAGTAGTGGGATAAGGTGTATGTCATTGTTGCTAAGTGCATTTGCAAAACTTCCAGATTCTTCATATGGTAGGTCTGGTACAATTACTCCATCCACTCCAGATGCATTCGCATCTCTTGCAAATGTTTCTATTCCATAGGCAAAGAACGGATTGTAGTAACCCATCAAGACCAGAGGTACTTTTACACCAATTTCACGCAGTTTCTTGCATACGTCTAGGCATGTTCCTAGATTTACACCATTTTCAAGTGCATGAAAGCTGGATCTCTGTATGGTTGGTCCATCAGCAAGTGGGTCACTGAAAGGTACTCCCAACTCTATTACAGCAGCGCCACTCTGTTCCAATGCTTGTACAAGTGCAATGGTATCTTTTACTGAGGGGAAGCCAACCGTTAGGAAAGGTATTACCCCAGGGTTACCTTTCTCAGTGATCAATTCAAAAGCGTTCTTAAGCCGGTCCATTTTAAAAATTAATACCTGCTGTCATCAATTTTGTTTGGCATTGAATATAACATGATGCCGTAAGTGTGGGCAACTTATTGCAGATTATAAACAAGCAATCTTTATTGAAATGTTGATATGTCGGGATTTGTGGATTCGGACAGTTTTCTGCACGTTACATTTTTGGAGATCATAAGGTTAATCAATTATGTTATTATTGTTGGGCTATCTGAATACGGGAGGATAGGAAAACAGATATGGAACATGACCATTTGCGGCTTACTGACCTAGCACGATGTGCGGGTTGAGCGGCTAAGTTTAGTCCAAACGACTTGGCTCAGGTTCTGAGTCAACTAAAAGTACCAGAACATCCTGATTTGCTTGTGGGGTCATCCACAGGCGATGATGCTGCTGTCTATCGCATAAGTGACAGTCAAGCCTTGGTTGTCACTCTGGACTTTTTCCCTCCTATAGTGGATGACCCTTGGTTTTATGGGGCTATTTCAGCGGCTAATGCTATTAGCGATGTTTATGCCATGGGAGGTAAACCGTTTTTGGCATTAAACATAGTTTGTTTTCCAGAAAATTTACCAACTAGCATATTGTCCGAGATACAGAAAGGTGGCCAAGATAAAGCTGATGAGGCTGGGGTAATTATTGTTGGCGGACATACGATAAAAGATGAAGAACCAAAATATGGCATGGCTGTTTTAGGGTTTATAGAACCAGGCAAACAGGTGAGAAATACGGGAGCAAGGCTTGGTGATAAGTTAATACTGACTAAACCAATAGGTACTGGGCTAATTACTACTGCAAGTAAACGAGATTTAGTAAGTCCAGGAATTTTGTCAGGAGCCTTAGAGTCGATGCTTAGACTTAATAGGGAAGCTTCAGAAGCTATGGTAAAAGTAGGTGTCAATGCATGCACAGACATCTCTGGATTCGGACTTTTGGGTCACCTTAAGCGAATGCTAATTGGATCTGGCATGTCTGCTACAGTTGATTTTTCTCAAGTTCCATTGCTTGAAGGTACGTGGTCTTTGGCTGATCAAGGTATATTTCCTGGAGGAACTGAAAGCAATATAGAATATGTGAATGCTGTCGTTAGCTGGGATTACTCATTGAGTGTTGCCTCTAAATTTATATTATGTGACCCGCAAACATCAGGCGGGTTGCTAATATCAGTTCATAGTAGTAAATCTGAAGAATTATTGGCCGATCTCCGGCTATCAGGTAACAGTGAAGCTACAGTAATCGGTGAAGTATCTAGTGAAAAGGCTGTAGGACAATTAATACAAGTAGTAAAGTGATTTAACGGTATATATGTCAGTATACAACTATTAAGCTATGAGGGCCCATTTATTAATTCATGCACAGGCCCTCATGATACATTGATCTAATTGTTAACTTTAGGTGTTCTAGTCTGGGGTCGTGCTCCAAACAGTAGCTTCTACATTCTGCGGCATGGTTCCTCCTGATATAGCTATTTCAGGCCTTATTCCGGTAACTGCCCTTGCGCCAGCTCTACCTTGCAATTGTTGAATACTATCTGTGTGCATCCAGAAGCGTGTGCGTCCGCTTCCAGTATTGCCACCGCTTGGAGATACTGGATTTGGACCTGATATGCTTATGTCACCCTGGAAAAAATCTAATCCCTCTCCACGTTGTACACCACGGTACCGGAGGCCTTCTAAGTGGAAGAGGTGAAATAGTGTAAATCCGTCGTACATATTCTCGAAAGATACGTCAGACGCAGTAATTCCCGCTCCTTCGTAAAGTTGGCGTCCCATCATATCTCCGGCAGATTCTATATCATCTAAAGTTGGAGCTACTCCTCTGATTCTTGGCCATGTCCTTGTATGGTTAAGTATATATACTGGCTTCTGTTTCATGTCTTTTGCCCTCTCTGCTGTAGTGAAAAGGTAGGCAGCAGAAGCCATTATTGGTATATCGTTATCGAAAAGGTTTGCGGGTTTTGCAATCCATCTTGCTGATATATAGTCCTCTACTGTTATGACATCTGGCCTGTGTTGTGCAAAGAATCCTTCAGGGAACAATAGGCCATTTTTCTTAGAATTAACTACAAATGGAGCCATCATATCGTGATTCTTACCATACTTGATACAGTATTCTGCAAATTGACTGGCTGTTCCGTAACTAGCTGGAGCACCCCAAAGGTTGAATTGTCCACGACCTGATAGAGTGTCTTCTGCTGCAGCTCCACCTTGATAGTATCTGCCAGCAAGGTTATGCCAACCTTTTACTA
The DNA here is from genome assembly GCA_963582505.1 of Dehalococcoidia bacterium. Lineage (GTDB taxonomy): Bacteria > Chloroflexota > Dehalococcoidia > Lucifugimonadales > UBA2985 > UBA2985. The sequence goes on along the minus strand of CAUZSC010000018.1, from coordinate 7,614 downwards.
CCAGGCAATTATTGCATAAACCATCACCAACAGCCTGTGCGGCTACAACTACGCAATCTGACATGCAACTGTGGTTGGCATAAGCCGTAAATTTGATATTGGTTAAACCAGGAACATTCTTAATTACCCATTCAGCGCTAAGTTTAGCTATGCCATCCAACGGGTCATCGCTTGGATTGAAAGAATTGACCACATCCATTGGAATTGGATCACCCTTTTGCCAGTGAGCACCAGTAGTAGTATCTGCATCTAGTACTAAGCCATCTACCTGATCTGGAGAAACTCCGGCATCTTCCATGGCCTTTTGAATTGCTAGAATTGTGTTAGCTCCTACGCTATTCTCTGCAGTGCCATCCCATCTTCTGGAAGTGGGAGAGTGGCCTATACCTACTGCCGCCACTTTTCCTCGATGTTCCCAAACTCCAAGTCCCTCATAGTCTCTGTACATAGATTGCGGAGCTTTTTGTGTTGGTCCTGTTGTCATTTTGACCTCTCTATTATGTGTAAATAATGTTATTTATCTTTAACAATGTTGATTTAGCTAATCTGCCAGTTGCCATTCAGGAACTTTCTGCCCAGTAGCAGGTGTTTCTTGGAAAATGACTTTTACATTGGCTCCAACTGGGACTTCATCTGCTGGAATCCCAGGGAGGTGGGAGTACAGGACTATTTCCGGATCTTCTTCTAGTGCTATCAATGCAACATTAAACGGCTGATCTACCTGTAAGGTTTTTACAGGGCAATCATGAACTACTCCATATGTCCTTATTTTCCCACGTCCACTCATCTCGCGCCATTCCAGATGTTCGCTAGACTTGCACTCAAAGCATTCTGTTTCCGGTGGATACTGTATATAATCGCACGCCTTACAGGCCTGCATAACTAGTCGCCCCTCATTACAAGCATCCCAGAAGGGTTTTGTCATCTGATCAGGTATAGGAGATTGTTTAGGCATATGCCACCTCTCTTACAAGATTTTATAATGAATGACATATTAACTATATTGATCTATGTAGTCAATTGTGTGTTTATATACCGCAGGTAAATATTCCATACAGTACGGATATCGTATCGTGTAGGGAACATGGCGAAGTTCTTCTGTGCTCATTATTTGTAATCCAGTACAAAATAGAATTCATATATCCTTGGCCATATCTAATATAAACCGGAGTATGAATCATGAAAGTTCTAAGGTGCTACATGTTCTATAAAAGGACACACTTTGTTCTGAATGCACACGATTTCTCTTTGGCAGATAGGGTCACATCACAGCTAAAAGTAGCACGACGATTTAGCTGTACATTGTCGATTGTTACTGACCATTCAAATTGGGCATTCGATTTGATAAAACTCAAAAGGCATACCCATATTGGTGTGCAAATTGGTGTAGTAGGACAAAATCAAATAGCTCTGGTACAATACCAAGGTCATTTTTAGGCACGAATCTGGATCATGTGCGGGTGTAGCTCAGTGGTAGAGCTCTTGCTTCCCAAACATGTTTAACGACATTCACTGATCTTCCCCCAAGTTCCAAACCTATCATTTATAGGCACGATATTGATCCCCTATATTCCCTGACGTTCCTCCGCCTCTGTGTCCCAAAGTGTGTCCTTGCTTCAGAATCTGTGTCCTAACTAGTGTCCATTCCCGGAACTGGTGGACAATCCCTATCACTCATTCCATGTTCTGCTAACCTCAAGGTTCTGGAATAACAACCTTTAGTTATTAGACCGATAACGCTAACGCTATATGACCAGAACTCTTAGAAACCTTAAGGTCATTACCAACCTATAGGTTTTCCGAGGAATTAAGGCTCTGCTAGGTGTACATAGTGGCAAAACCTGAAGGTTCTATCTCTAAATGCTTGTAGTAAAATAGACCAGAGGGAATTATGAACCAATATGGTCTGGAAATACCCTATGCTTATGAAGGTGACGGCGTTACCGTTATTACTCCTGAACGTGCCGTACGCGGTATGTCGTACTTGTGTCCTTCCTGTAACCAAGTTTGTACTGTGCGTCGTGGTGACGTTAAGGTTGCACATTTTGGGCATCTAGCTAAGAACAAGTCTTGCTCTATCAGTCGGGAAACCTATGAAGACATGAAAGCGAAATGTCTTATCTACGATGTCCTATCTGGAGACGATACGGTATCCATTAATGGTATAACCCTATTTGTTCCACGAAGTTGCGAATACGGAGAGATGCATTATCAACCCGTCGAACTGAACGCCAGATTCGGCAATCCTCTAATTGAGCACCCCATACCAACAGGTAACGGTGGTTCGATTAGAGCAGACGTGGCGATTGAAAAAGAAGGCAAAATACGACTCGTTATCGAGATAGTAAAAACGAATGCAGTAGACAAAGATAAGATTGAGAAGCTAGGTGACATTCCGTGGATTGAAGTTAAAGCATCTGATGTTTTAGAGGGTGGTATAGTCTTGCCAACAAACTCTGGCAATATGAGTCCGTTAGACAAATGTCCATCACCACCCAAGCCTGTAAGCACCAGCCCTGACACAAACCAACAACCTAGTAGACCACGTCGAATGACTTCACGAAGGCGGAGGTTTCCAGACTTCATAGGTAGCTGGGAAGACTACGGTGCGAGGACACTACCCCCAGCTCTCCTAGAGCGATACTCTCAAGTCAGTCCTCACGTTAACGACGATTGGTTAACTTGCAAAGAAACCGAGAACGGAACACACAACTGGAATCTATGGGTCATCAGGCTAAGCAAGTACCACGTTAGATATGAATACGGAGTTAGCGAAGCATGTGGTGAATTCAAGTGTGTTTCATGCAATCGACAACCGATGACTGACGAAGGAGCATTATTCATCGGGTATGATAAGTTCTCCTCTTTTAAAAGGTTCTAAAATCTCAAAACCTTGTGGTTTTCTTGAGGTATTTACTCAGTAATTACTCCATCTTACTTAGTAAGGATTGGTAACTTACCAGTAAATCCAAATGCTATAATTAACTAACCAAATGCTGGGGATGGATGCTAATTAGGATCAACGGGGTAGGCCCTACAACCATAATTTATACTTATGTTTAATTCTAGAATAAAAACAATCCCGATAATTCTTTGCCTAGGGGGTTTTTCAGTCATAGCTTTTTATATATGGATAAATTTAAACCCAACTTACACCACTCCAAATATAGACAAGATGCAAATCGAATATAAAAATGCCGTGAATGACCTTCTCAAGACTGAAGAGGAGCTACTGCAAAGACCCATAATCACAACTGCAACTACTAATATTCAGCTATATCCAAATGACTCGCAATATTACTTTAACAGAGCCCAATATTATGCTGCATTAGCCCGTCAGGATTTAGCAATACCCGACTACAGTAAAGCAATAGAGCTAGACCCAGAAAATGTCTTTTACTACTGGGAAAGAGGTCGTGCCTACTGGGTAATGAGTCAATATCAAAAATCATTAAATGATTACGATAAAGCCATCGAATTGGAGATACCTGAAGGCTTAGTACAAAAGCGAAAAGTGAATATTATTAGTGCAGAATTGGACCAATTACGAGAAGATAGAAAAGATTTACTGGAATACATTAAATAGCTGAATCGGAGTGACGGTCGCGGAGACGGTGTGGTTCGGTTGGGATGAAGAAAATCGTAAACTCTACAATGGTATGTCTATGGGTGGAGCGGGTCTTGGATCTCTGATGTTTATCTATGGCTTGTCACTACAGCGTAAAGAACAAGGATGACCAATGAAAAATAAACTACTTAGCATACTTAGAGATTCCAGATTCTACCTTATCCTTGGTGGAGTTATATTAGTCATATCTGTCTTTGGGGCTTCATTTACATTCAATCCAAAAATTAAAGCCCTGACTATACGAGACGATTATGATGACTGTATAGCATCACCGTGGTGGGCTAATGCCGATCGTACCGTTTTTACTTTTCCTATGATGAAAGAGTATTGTGTCACACAAGCCGTTACTCTTCCTCCAGGTACAAAAGCTCATTGGTCTGAGTATTATAGAATGTACCGCAACATATTTTTTGCCACCGCAACCCTTGGAGCACTAATGTTTATATATGGTCTGGCAATGCAACGTAGGCAACGGTAAGTGCTATGAAGAAATCTTACTTTATCATTGGAATATTCTTGTTATTACTATTAGTCTCCACTGCTTGTGAAAGGGAGACTCGTAGGCTGGATGACCTAGTCGACTGGGATAAGGGCAGTCTTTGGCAACAAAACCTAGAATCTAAAATTGATGAATGGGTAGCTAACAAAGATTGCGACAACCTAGAGATGACGAGAGATGCGGCAGGTGCGAGTGCGTTTGGGGCATTTGATGATTTTCGATCTAAACGTGAAATAGAATGGCCTAAAGGAGGTATTTCCCTGTTGACTAAAGAAAGGATAGAGGTGGATGAAGGTCTCTGGTACTACATTAATTTCCTAATGTGGGAACTTAAATGTCCTTATGCAGGCGACCCTGCTATAGGAAAGTTTGACATAGTGCGATAGCAGACAAGACTATTTCTTTTCCTGACCCTAAGCGATATTTTTCGATACCTTATATAGGGTATACCTACCATCAAAGGGGGGAAGTCGGTCGAACAATCACACCACTTTTCCACAAATCTGTGTCCTAAGACAAAATCAAATAGCTCTGCTATAATGCCAAGGTTGTTTTCAGGCACGAAAATAGACGATATGCGGGTGTAGCTCAGTGGTAGAGCTCTTGCTTCCCAAGCAAGTTGTCGTGGGTTCGAGTCCCATCGCCCGCTCCAGTAAATTAGGCACAAAATAAGACCTCTCGTTAAGTTGAGAGGGCACTTTTATTATCTAGGACACCAATATGGTGAGTCAATCCCAGTAACTGCTCCTTATTTTTATGTCGATTAATGGATAGTCTTCATCTCCAGGCCATATAATGTCATATGTGAATTTACCAGTGCTCATATAAACTGCTCCACCTTTGACAACATGACCGAAATCTTCATGTGTATCGTTTGGGGAAAGGTTTCTATCTATGACAATATCAATTAATCCATCTTTGTTAAAATCACCAAACTTAAAATCATCTGCCCAACAGTTGTAACGACTGCCCTCTTGCTTCGGCCACACGGCTTTACTGTCAGGACCAGAACACCATTCACTATACAATGCCGTTTTGAATTGCCCGTCTCCAATATTTTCTTCAATCTGCATCGCTGCGCCAGCATACATATAACCTACCAGCATCCGAATGACATCCAAGTCACCGTCACCATCTAAGTCTGCAACTGAAATGCTTGGAACTCCGGCATAAGAAAACCCTTTCTTGTTCTTAACATCATCAGGAAACGAGAATCCACGTTGATAGAAGTCACCCGTTCCATCGTTTAACAAGATTCCATTAAACGCTCCATTACAACGAGGCTCAATCCGACAGCCTGGTACTGTATTTGATTGATCCCATTCTTTGGTATGCGCGTATGTTTTTGCCCCCCATACAATATCTAAGTCACCATCATTATCGATATCACCAAGTTCGGCAGTATGACCCCATTGATTACCACATCGACGAACTTTCATGTGACCATCACCTTGATTGATGTAACAGAATACTTCACCATTCATGTTAGGATCATCACCTCCGTTGCCACGCCAGTTAATACTCGTTACTACAATATCCATATCACCGTCATTATCAATGTCACCAACTGTTGCACCGTGACTAAAGATAATCAAACCTTTTCCTTCTTGAACACTAGCACCAGTTACATGAGTAGTAGTTGATTCTGTCCACCCTGGACCTTCATTTGATAAAAAGTACATATCATTTTTCCCTGGATACTCACCGTTAAGGTATGTACCCGTGTCATTAGTAAAAATGTCTAATTTACCATCGCCATTGAAATCAGCCAGCAGTACTTTTTGGGAAGCTGTGCCTGCCATATCTAAGGGGTTTGTATTAATTAATAAATCACTCCGATCAATCGCGTAGTAAAATGTTTCTCCTAATAGTGTAGTTTGTCCAACTCGGAAAACACTTAACGATCCTGATTGAACAAAGCATTCTTCAGTTGTTCCATCACAAGCTGGCACAGGAGAATCCAAAACAACACCAGATTGTTTGGGCCCCCCTAACATGAATAAATCATCAACGCCATCGCCGTCAAAATCACCAATTGCATATGAACCAGAAGCATAGTATTTACCAAATTCTTCAGTATATATAAGCTGCCATTTGGCAGTATTAGGCACCCACATAGGCAAGTCGCCAGAAGATATACAATCTCCAGTATCTGGCTTGATTGCTACTTCTACTGTTCCTGCTTTTGAATTAGTAACAGACGAAGAAGTTACTGCACTATCACTATTTAGTTCTTTCTTTTTAGCTTCATTAACAATATATTCTGACGGTGATTGGTTATCCACCCATCTACAAAGATTGTCATCAAAGGCCATTGTTGATACAACAGGTTCTGGAGTATTTATAATAGTCGGTGTCATAACCGGCGTCACAGTCAGTGTCATAGTCGGTGTGTTCTCTGGTTCAGGAGCTGATAAGGGTGTATATGTAGGATATGGCGTAAAGGTCGCTTGTGGAGTATAGGTGGGATATGGTGTTTGTGTTGGTACGTCTGCTGATTCAATACAAGCCAAAACAAATATAAAACTTACGGTTAGTGAGAGGATCAAGGTTCTCATAATGAGCAAATGATAGCACTTTAGGTTCTGAGATTCATTATGCGTAAACTACACCAGATTCGTAAATAATTTCAGGAAACATATGGTCAGGAAAACAAATGGAATATTCTCTGCTAGAAACGTGGTTTCTTTGCAGGGGTTCTTGTTTCCAATATAAACCGCAAGACCCCTATCTTGCCCTTCAACGTCAGTACCACACCAACGGTTTGACCGAAGGAACGTGAACAAATCCGTTTTCTATAGTGTTTTTTTCATCTCAACATGCAGAATACCAGCTTCAAGGAATGTATTACCCTGCTCTAGGTAGCCATGTTTGGAGTAGAACTCTTTAACGTAGCTCTGGGCATGAAGGGTTACTTGTTTAACTCCTTGAGAACTAGCCTCACTTTCCAGAAAAGCAAGAACGACAGACCCTACGCCGGTTCTCCTCAGGGATCTTTCAATTGCCATACGTCCTATACGAGCCTCATCAGGTGTATCTATGATTAGGCGCCCTGTTCCAACTATTATCCCAGCCTGGTATGCGACAGCGTGAATCGCAACATCATCAAATTCATCAATCTCTATATCTGGAGGAACTCCCTGCTCATCAACAAAAACACGTATACGTAGAAGTCTAGTAGCTTCTGTTTCCTCATTCGAGTCTAATATTTTCACTTGTACAGACATATCATACAATCGCAGGTTATTATTCATTGAAAATCACAACATAAAGATATTACATAATTACACTATAGCCAGTGGTATATATATCCCCTAAGAATCCTTTATGATTTCCCTCTATGTTCTATGCACACATTTCGCACACATTTCACTTCACTACATTTTTTGTCGCTGCCCTGTATCCGAGGCTGTTTGAATCGCATCTAATAATTTGTGTCGGAGTACAGCATGGTCAAACCCAGGCTCAGCAGGGACTCCTGTTCGAA
>CAUZSC010000017.1:0-21600 GCA_963582505.1 Dehalococcoidia bacterium | reverse complement strand
TTAATAGACCTGAAAGATTGAATGCTGTCATAGGTGGGGCACAGAGAAATGGAACCTTGACTAAAGTGGTCGAATACATGAAAGCTGGAGATGATGATCCAGATGTTAGAGTTATTGTGCTTACTGGCATGGGCCGAGCGTTTTGTGCAGGAGTTGATGTGAGAGGGTTAGATGATTTTGATCCAGGAGGACCTCATCTTGGTGCCAAAATAGAACCAGGTCCAGATTCGTCTAGGCAGGGATTCTTTTACGCTACAACAAAAATGATAAAGGACATATCCTATATTCGCAAACCCACAATTGCGATGGTTAATGGCCCTGCAGCCGGATTTGGCATGGCAATGGCTATGCAATGTGACATTCGCTACGGATCCGAGAACACGCGTTTTATAACGTACCAACAGGTAGGCCAGATATTGGAAAATGGAGAGGCTTACTACTTACCTAAGACAATGGGATTGGGTAGGACACTAGAATTCGCATACACAGGCTTCCTCGATGGTCAGACGGCATATGACTGGGGAATGATAAACAGGATGTTCCCATCTGAGCAATTAGAGGATGAAGTTAGGGCACTCTGCAAGAGGATAATCGATAGCCCACCGCTTACACAGTGGATAAATAAAAGAGTAATAAGAGCTGCTGCTGATAGTAATATAGAAACAACCGCTGTGCTTACTTCCAACGCTGCTTACATACTTAACAGCTCCGAAGATGCCAAGGAAGCTAGGCAGGCGTTGGCGGAGAAACGTACACCAGTCTTCCAAGGTAAATAATATTTACTTGTTTAAATATCGACTTCTAGGAGGTTGGATATGGCAGAGTTAGAGCAAGTACCTTTTCTTCTTTACGAAAAAGAAGAGAACGGTATTCTGTGGATTAGATTCAATAGACCCGAGAGATTAAATGCAGTGATAGGTGGGTCGGAAAAGAATGGGACGCTTGCTAAAGTCGGGGAATATATGCGAGCTGGAGATGACGACCCAGATGTGCGGGTTATAGTGCTTACTGGTATGGGGAGAGCATTTTCAGCTGGAGCAGACATTAGAGGTTTGGACGGATTCGATGGTGGAGGTAACTTCCTGGGTGCATCCACATCAGAAGGTTCAGATGGCACAAGGCAAAGATTCTACTATGGAGTGACAAAGCTAATAAAGGACATATCTTATATACGAAAACCCACAATTGCTATGGTCAATGGACCAGCCGCTGGTTTTGGAATGGACATGTCGTTACAGTGCGACATTCGTTATGGATGTGAGAATACTCGTTTCATAACCTATCAGCAATTGGGTCAGATAATTGAGAATGGTGGAAGCTACTATCTTCCCAAGTTGGCAGGATTGGGAAGAGCATTGGAGTTTGCATACACAGGCTTCTTAGATGGACAGACTGCCTATGACTGGGGAATAATAAACAGAATATTCCCATCAGAACAACTAGAAAATGAAGTTCGATCTCTTTGTAAACGCATAATAGATAGTCCACCTCTCACACAGTGGATAAACAAGAGAGTTATAAGAGCTGCTGTTGATAGCAACCTAGAGACTACAGCTGTACTTACATCCAATGCTGCTTATATATTGAGCAATTCTGAGGATGCAGCAGAGGCCAGGCAGGCATTGTCTGAAAGGCGAACTCCAGTGTTTAAAGGCAGATGATTTCATCTAGATGACACAGATGTAATTTTGAGGTTAGTATAGATAAATGATTAAACGTAGAGTTTCTAAAGCAATTCAAGTAGGAGATGTTACGGTCGGTGGTAATGCTCCTATCACTGTTCAATCTATGACTAAAACAGATACTAGAGATGTAGCTGCTACAGTCAGGCAAATAAAAGAATTGGAAGAGATAGGTTGCGACATAATAAGGCCTGCTGTTCCAGATATGGAAGCTGCACTAGCTCTGAAGGAAATCAAAAAACAAGTTAAGATACCTATCATTGCAGATATCCACTTTCACTATAAGCTGGCGCTAGAGGCTATAGCATCCGGAGTAGACGGGCTCAGGCTTAATCCAGGTAACATAAGAGATAGAGAAAAAGTTGAAATGGTGGTCAAGGCCGCTAAGGAACGTCAGATACCTATTCGGATCGGAGTTAATTTTGGGAGTTTGCCTCCAGTGGGACAAATCGGCAAATTCGGAGGGCTCAAGCGACATTCGGATGGGGTCAATCAGCTAGCGAAGATAGGCGAAGCTGCTGAGGGGGAATTTTCTGTAGTAGACCATATGGTTGCTACGGCTATGTGGGAAATAGGGATACTCGAAGATCTTGATTTCGATTTGATAAAGATATCCTTGAAAGCCTTCGATGTACCTACAACTATAGAAGCGTATAGAAGATTGGCTAACATGGTTCCATACCCGTTACATTTGGGTATAACGGAATCCGGTACTGCAAAAGCTGGTTCTATTCGAAGTGCCATAGGTTTAGGCTATCTATTATACGAAGGGATAGGAGATACTATAAGAGTCTCTTTGAGCGCCGATTCGAAAGAAGAAATTATTGCAGGTTATGAAATTTTGAAATCCTTGAATCTGCGTGAAAAAGGTCCGACACTTATAGCTTGCCCTTCCTGTGGAAGGGCCGATGTAGACGTGATCAAATTGGCTAATACTATTGACACTATGCTTCAAGATAAGGATTATAACGTTAGAGTTGCTGTAATGGGGTGTGAAGTAAATGGGCCCGGTGAAGCTAAGGATGCGGATGTGGGTATTGCAGCTGGAGTAGGTAGGGCTGTTATATTTCGTAAAGGTCAGAAGGTTCGCGTGGTAGACGAATCAGATATGATCAAAGCACTTATGGAAGAAGTAGAAAAAGTCGTATTAGAACAAAACCTGACTAAATAAGATAATCTAGCAGTACTGAAATACTAATGTAATTACGTATGCTTCTCAATTCACTTACCTTAAAATAAAGTGTAACGTGTCAGGCCTATTAGAACAGTGTTTTTAGACCGCCTGGATCTTTACTCTCTAGTTGAGCTTCCAATTCTTCAGTAGTCGTTATAGGCATAAGACAGAAATAATTATGGCATATGTGGACGGTTGTTTGTTGCCCTATCTGGTCCTTGTCTTCAAGTAGAGGTATGTTTATAAAGGATTGTTCGTCGTTTGGATTGTATCCAGCGATAACTTTATTAGGCATGTATTTTGAAAATATTGTTCTCATAAATGTTTGTCCGTTTATGTCATTTGTGTTTCCTACGATTGCAATTTCCTTTGGAGAGCTCAGGTAAAAATCTAAGCACTCTAACCAGTGTCCGAACCCGATGGGAACTTGTGCCATAAACAATTGTACAGATTCTAGTGCGGATGTGGCTATATCCGAGTAATTCTGTTGCCCGCACAATATACCTAATTTTAGCAACACATTAGTAGCCATTGAAGCTCCACAAGGTATCGCATTGTCAGTTATGTTACGAGGGCGAACAACTAGTTGTTCGTGGTCGATAGCGGTGTCGTAGAATAGCTTTTCTCCGTTATCCCAGAATAGATATATCATATCGTCTGTTAATGCTTTAGATTCGTTATACCAAATTGGATCTAGAGTATATTCGTACAGACAAAGTAGGCTTCCTATCAGGGACGCATAGTCTTCCAGAAATCCATTTATTTTGGCATGGCCATTTCTGTAAGTACGCATAAGGCGACCCTCTACACGTAGTTCGTTCAGTATAAATGAGGCATTTGTTTTGGCAATTTGCAGATAGTCTTCCCTGTCAAATACGGCTGCAGCTGACACGAAACTTTGTATCATAAGAGCGTTCCAAGATGTGAGTATCTTGGTGTCAGTCTGTGGTGCAACCCTGTCATACCTTGCTGACATCAATATTTCTTTTGATTGTTCTATGATATCACTTAAATATTCTTCCCCTACATGTAACTCCTTAGCTAGTGCAGATGAATCATTACTCCTGTTTAGTACATTGGCTCCTTCGAAGTACCCATCTTCTTCTATGGAAAAATATCTTCGGATTACGTCATATTGTTCTTTATTCAGTAGGTTCTGCAATTCATCAGATGTCCATATGAAATATTTGCCTTCGAAACCTTCGCTATCAGCATCCTGAGCCGAATAAAAGCCACCATTCTTGTCGGCCATCTCTCTTATTACATAATCCAAGGTTTCTGTTGCAATTATTTTATATTCATTTTTTCCTGTAACCTGATAAGCATGTATGTATAAATTACTTATCAGAGCATTGTCATATAGCATTTTCTCGAAATGTGGTATGAGCCACGACTTGTCTGTGGAATACCTATGGAATCCTCCACCAATCTGATCATATATACCCCCTTTGGCCATATGGTCAAGCGTGACATTTACCATGTGAAGAGATTTAGTATGATTTGATTTATCAGAATCATAATGTCTCAATAGAAATTCTAAGACCATTGGTTGAGGAAATTTTGGATATGTACCAAAGCCCCCATTGCTTTCATCAAAATGTTCTTCAATTAATCCATAAGCCTTGGACGTTATATCAATATCCAAAGGATCTTGATTAAGTGATGATTCCATATGTTTCTTTAACATCGCACTGATTTGTTCTGCTGATTCATTTATGTCATGCCTTCTGTTCTCGTAAGCATCAGCAACTGCAGATAGAACTTTTGAAAAAGACGGCATTCCATGTTTGTCCTCCGGAGGGAAATACGTTCCGCCGTAGAATGGTTTACCTTCGGGTGTCAGAAATATAGAAAGTGGCCAGCCTCCTTGTCCTCTCATACTTTGAATAGCAGTCATGTATATGGAATCTATATCTGGTCTTTCTTCTCTATCCACTTTTATATTGATGAAATGGCGATTCATAAGCTCAGCTATTTGGGGATCTTCAAAGCTTTCTTCCTCCATAACATGACACCAATGACATGCAGAGTAGCCTATGCTTAGGAATATAGCTTTATCCTCTTCTTTTGCTCTGGACAATGATTCTTCACACCAGGGATACCAATCCACTGGGTTGTTTGCATGCTGAAGCAAGTATGGACTAGTTTGTCCTGTGAGGTGATTTGGCATTTGTGTTGATCTCCATGTGATAATACTACAAATTTAGGGATGCTGATTGCACACATTTTACTTGTGAACAGTGTGTGGAGTACAGCCAATTTTAACTTGACCCTATATCTCTTGTATTATACATGTCTTGTATTATACAATCGATCTTGAGTACAACAAAGGAGAAATATGATAGTTGTTGGCCTAGCTGGGGGAATAGGTTGTGGCAAGAGTGAAGTAGCAAAAATTATGTCAGAATTGGGTGCATTTGTTATTGATGCAGACAAGTATGGTCATCAAGTATATGCTCGTAATACCTTAGGTTGGACTGAAGTGGTAGCTGCATTTGGAGATGACATCTTGGATGAGAATGGTGAGGTAGATAGGCGTAAACTAGGGCCTAAGGTTTTTGGTAAACCAGAGGAAATGGAAAAGCTGAATAATATCGCCTGGCCAAAAATCAAACAAAGTGTAAAAGAGGAAATAGACAACCAAAGAGGCATTGGTACATCGGTTGTCGTGGTTGATGCTGCTATACTAATAGAAGCTGGGTGGACAGACCTATCAGATCAAGTTTGGGTAACCACTGCTCCTGAGGATCAAGTAGTTAAGAGAGTACAGGCTAGGAATAACATTACCGAAGAGCAGGTACGAGTTCGCATAGCCTCCCAGATGGGAAATGATGAAAGAATTACCTATGCTGATGTAGTGGTTGTCAACGATCAGGGCATGGATGCATTAGATGAACACGTCAAGGCACTTTGGACTGAGCATCTTGGAAGTTAATAAATAGTTTACAGAGAGTGTGACACAATTATATGTACAAGTCGTATCAGGTAGAAGAGTATTTCATAGAGGAAGAGCCATTTTACATACCTTTGGCGGACGAGATTGAGTTATTTGAGGCGGCATATAAACAGAAAATGCCAGTGCTTTTAAAAGGGCCTACGGGTTGTGGCAAAACGCGTTTTGTAGAACATATGGCTTTTAGATTGGGTATGCCCCTAGCTAAAAGTAAGAGTGACGAAGGTGCACCTAAGGGAGTACCCTTGATGACCGTAGCATGTCACGAAGACTTGACGGCAAGTGACTTAGTTGGTAGGTACCTTCTAGAGGGTGACACTACAGTTTGGCTTGATGGGCCGCTGGCTAGAGCAGTTAAAGCTGGGGCTATATGCTACTTGGATGAGGTTGTAGAAGCTAGAAAAGATACCACTGTTCTTATACACCCATTGACTGACCATAGACGTGAACTTCCAATAGAAAAGAGGGGTGAAGTACTAAAGGCAGGAGATGGATTCCAATTAGTAATATCTTACAATCCTGGATATCAAAATGCCCTCAAAGACCTGAAGCATAGTACAAGGCAACGTTTTGTTGCCCTAGAGTTCACTTATCCGACTGTGGAAATTGAGACACGGATTATAGCACATGAGGCTGGAGTTGCTGAAGAAATGGCAGAGACTCTCGCGAGGCTAGGTGAAAAAGTGAGAAATCTCAAGGAACATGGTCTGCAAGAAGGAGCTAGCACGAGACTTCTGATATATGCGGGCAGATTGATTGCTAGTGGGATAGCTCCTAGAAGAGCATGTCAGGTTGCTGTTAGTGCGGCGCTTACGGACGATCAACAAGTGCTAAAAAGTGTAGATGAAGTGGTTTTCTCTATATTCGAATAATTGAATAAACTGTAATGCAGATTGAAAAATCCTAGAACCTGAGTGTGGTTAATTTGGCCTTTACTATAGAGTTTGTAAAATCTGCTTTGGCTAAAGTAGACCTACCAAGATCAGTCGATGAGGACGGACTTGTACAGGCTGCGGTAGCGATACTCCTGTACCCTAAAAATGAAGGTTTGTCTGTGATACTCAATAAAAGGACAGACCGCGTGGAACACCATAAAGGAGAAATATCGTTTCCAGGCGGAGGAAGAGACCCTGAAGATAGCAGTATATTGCAAACAGCACTTAGGGAGACGCACGAGGAAATGGGAGTGGACCCCAGTGATATAGAAGTTGTCGTTCAACTAGACCAAGTGTCTACTAGATCTGGGTTCTCAATAACCCCATTCGTTGCATTCATACCTTCTGATTATGACTTCAAAGTTAGTGAGATTGAAATAGCCGAAGTTTTGGAAATACCAATAGAAACCCTAATGGATACCGATAATCGCATAGAAGATGAACGGTTATGGAGCAATAATACTGTAGAGAAGCAATACTCTTATGTTTACGGCGAGCATATCATATGGGGTGCTACGGCCCGCATATTGACACAATTCTTGGGATTGTTGGGTAGAGTAACTTAAGGGGGAGTATGAGTTATCCGTCTTACGAAGAAGAATTCCGCACATTTCCATCTGAACTTGTTGATTCTTTCAACATATCGAAAGATTTTGCTCAAACTAACCTTAACGAAAAGGAATTTGAAGAATGGGTTAACATTGGGCTAGGCATTGCTAAGAGAGCTGGAAGATCATGGGAAGCAGCTAGGGATTACTTCAAAATCACCCCTTCTGTTTTGAGAATACTTCCACAGAACTATTTTATTCAATGGGCACAATTAGGAAGTGAAATAGCAATGGAATCGCCTATTGTGGCTAGTGCCTACTTTAAAGTGGGACCAGATGCTGTTAAGTCAATTAAGCATTGGGACGTTGCAGAATGGGCTCAAATAGGTAAGAAGCTTCAAGGTAGTAACAGAAGATCTGCAATACTAGCAACCAGATTTTTTGAAGTTAGCGGAGATCTTTTGGCAGTGTTGTCTTTCAGTGAATTTAGACATTTGATGTCGTTAGTTGATGATATGGCCCAGGGGTCTATTGACGAAGCTATTGAATTCCTGACACAGTCTCGGTCTGTGCTTCCGTATCTGCGAGATGATACTAGGGCGTGTTTGGCGTTAATATCTACGCTTGTGAAAACTGACTCGAGTCAGGTAACAGGTAGCTTAGAGATGGTTGGACGTGTTCTTCATAGGATAGCTAGGGTAGAGAGAGCTAGATTTTTGTCCTTGGCTGGACGAGTTGTTGAACAAGGGATAGATATTAATGCGTCATACTTCATAGGCTCTGGAGCTCAAGCACTTAGTCAAATAGACGACTACTTACATTCACAGGTTATAACTTATGGTGAAAGTTTATCTCGTGTAAATCCACAAATGACAAGTGACTTTTTTCAAGGGGTTCCACAAGCATTGAAGAAGATTAGTATAGATCAACTTGACTCTTGGTATAACGAAGGTGTTGGTATGCTTGAAGATAACGAGGGTGCTGCATCGGCTTTTTTCAGGGGTGAGTCTGCACATTCTGAGAAGATACTTGAAAGATTGTCAGTTGGAGTTGAACTCAGCAGAGTTAAAGAGATTATGCGTATGTACTGTAGGGCTTTGACAGCTATAAACATTGAAATAACACAGCCACCTGAGGGGAATAGACAGGCCAAGGGTTGGGTGTCACTTGAAAATGATATAGCTGAAGATGCTTTAGTGTTTCTACCGACAATCTCTGACAAATTTGATAATAAAGAATCAAACTTTGACTGGTACAAAGTAATGGCTACTCACCAAATTGCCCATTTAGAATTTAGGAGTTTCCTATTTTCATTGAGCGAGCCATCTCAACTATATGTAAATCAAAGAGATGAACTTGTGCGACAGTATGGTGAATTGATAAACAGTAATCATGGAGACGAAGATGGAGAAGAAAGCCATGTACCGGATATACAGATATTCTTTTCATTCTTTGAAGATACACAGTTAATAAGAGATATATTTACTTCCGCTGAAGATTTGCGTTTGGATCGTAGGGTAATCTTAGAATATCCTGGGATTAGGCACTCATATGGGATAGTACAGAAGCAAGCTTTACTTGACCGACCTTTAATAGAAGAATTGCCTGCACAAGAGGCTATGGTAGAACTGTTAATAAGATTTACTCTTCAGTATGGAGAAGAATTGATGGTGCCAGAGTCTTATGTCGATGTGGCATCGGCTCTGTGGGCTATAGTGAGACCACTTACATCACGAAGAGCAACCGTGGAAGATACAGCAGAAGCAACCATATTGGCTTATAAGCTGATATCTCATGTTAGGAATCAAGAAATGGAGTCTGATGAGTGGGAGGATTGGGGACTGGAGCACCTTCAACAGGATACAGGATATGATAATGATGACCAAGGTGAAGAGGAAAAGGAGGATTTTCAGAGCATGGTTGAACAAGTCCTTCAATCTATGCCTGATGGAGATCAAATGGAAGGTGACGAACGACCCTATAGCTCTCCTCCACAAGTTGATTATAGATCAGAATTCAAACCAGAGATGATACAACTCCTTTCATTGCTAAGGGAATCGAAACGGCAACGTGGAACTTCAGGAGACCAGATGTCGAATGAACAAATGGAAGAGTTGTTGACAAATGCTGAAAATATGTCCATGAGTGTGGCTGAAGGTGATGTGGATAGAACTGGAGTGTTTGTCACAGATGCAGTAGAGGAAATAGGTGGTAAAGGTTCACCGGAAGGTGCAGTAAAACCTGTTTCATATCCATACGATCCGGTCTTTGATCAAGAAGACCAAGGTGGACCACTGGAACTCAAAGACGCCAAATCATTTTTATATGATGAATGGGATTATCGTATGAACGATTATAGGCTTAGGTGGTGTCTGTTAAGAGAGAAAGAGATGGGTGAAGGAGACACTGGTTTCTATGGTGCTACATTAGAGAATTACTCTAATTTAGCCAATCAGATTAGGCGTCAATTTGAACTGATGGCCCCGCAGGGCTTTAGGAAAACAAAGCGTCAACAAGATGGAGATGAACTTGATTTGGATGCAATTATTGAAGCGGTGATAGACAGAAAATCTGGATTGACTCCATCGGAGAAGGTTTATAATTTGCGGAATAAGGTTCAAAGAGATGTAGCAGTAGCTTTTCTGATTGATATGAGTGCTTCGACAGCAGAGGCCATAGACGAAACTAGAAGACTCGCTGACGAATGGGATGCGCCTGATGACCCACTAGAATATATGTTTTGGCTTCGTAGCCGCAGAGGTGAGGGGGTTAGACGAAGCTACAAAAGAATAGTAGATCTGGAGAAAGAAAGTCTAGTACTTTTGATTCATGCGATAGAAACCATTGGAGATGCTTACGGGATATACGGGTTTTCTGGTTATGGCCGTGAGAATGTAGACTTTTACGTTATTAAGGACCTGAACGAGATGCTATCTGACAAAGTGAAACGAAGATTGGATAAGGTGGCCCCATTACAAGCGACTAGAATGGGACCAGCTATACGTCACGCCATATCTAAGTTAGAAAAGCAAGATGCACGAACAAAATTCTTCTTCCTTGTTAGTGATGGGAGGCCACAGGATAGGGGTTATAGCAGAGAAGGAGTTGAAAAAGAATATGCAATACATGACACGAAAGTTGCCTTGATGGAGGCTAGGCGTAAAGGCATAACTCCATTTTGTCTGACAGTAGATAAGGATGGGCATGACTACCTGAGGGAAATGTGCCAAGATATGAATTATGAGGTTCTTGCGGATATACATAACTTGCCACAGAGGTTACCTCAGCTATATCGCAACCTAACTGTATGACCACAGATGTGGGTGTTGGTTTGTCGGGATTATCTAAAAATGTATTGTGTAATAGATAACTACTCGTAAGAAATAGAATTGACAGTATCAATCAGCGAATATATATTAGTTAAGCGGGTTATATCGAGTTTAGAAATTTGGTCTGGAGATTATCTGAAGTTTAGAAAAATCAATATAAGGAGTGGAAATATGGCTTATGTACCGAGTTCTGGAGTCATTAAGTACGAGAAGAAAGACAGAGTGGCTTGGGTTACATTAAATCGCCCTGAGGCGATGAATGCTCTAAATACTGAGATTAGGGTCGCAATAACTGAAGCTATGGGAGAAGTCGAACGAGATAATGATGTTTTGGTTGCGGTGTTGATAGGAGAGGGTGGTAGAGCGTTTTGTGCAGGTAATGATTTGAAAGAGCAAACACAGTTGGATACTGCGGTAGGTGGGGCTGGATCTCGCAATACACCTTCTGGTAGTCAGTCAGTTTATGAATGTCTTAAACCCACAATAGCAGCGATAGATGGATATGCTCTTGCTGGTGGCATGCAACTTGCTAATAGATGTGATATTCGCATTGCCACAGAGAAATCACGTTTTGGTATGCCTGAACCGTTAAGGAGCCTAACTCCAATAAACCTTGTTGACACTATGGAGATGGGGTTCGTTCCAATGGGTGAAGCTATGTGGATAATTCTAACTGGGGCTCACATGACGTCGACGAGGGCTTATGACATTGGTTTAGTTCAGGCTTTGGTTCCTGATAGAGATGCACTTATAGAAGAGGCTAATAGAGTTGCTGGGTTGCTTAAGCTATGTGCGCCGCTAGCACTTCGTGCACTTAAGAATGGTGTTAGATTGAAGCATAACCCACCTACTCCGCCAGCTGGAGTGCTTTTGCTAGACCACCTGAAAGAATTGAATGCTCCTCTCCAAGCTGCAGTAGCTACCAGTGAGGATAGGATGGAAGGCCCTAAGGCTTTTGCTGAGAAGAGAGAGCCAAATTGGAAAGGCCGTTAAAAGGCTGATTTAACATTTCCTAGACTAGGATTGGGACTGTGTATCTCACTTTCCATCCCCCCAATCCTAGTTTTCGCCGTAAGCCAATCTGGTATGTGACTAGGAAACTCAAGTTTCTACACACAGAGACTAGTTACAATTGATTCCATAATTCTAACAGTGTGTCCATTGTGGCTCGTTGCTTTATGTTTTGTCTTTGAGTTGTATATACCTTAGATATACTTATAGTTTTTGACGGTAAGGAGATACCGATGTGTACTGTTCCTGGTCTGTTTCTCTCCACGTAATCGACTCCAGCTACCCCAGTGATTCCTATACCTATATCTGTGCCCATATACTCTTTTATAGCTATTGCCATGCTTTCAGCAACTTCAGTACTGATTACACCATATTTTTCTATTACCTCTTGGCTTACTCCAAGTAAAGTTTTGATAGAATTGTTGTAGGAGACATAACCTCCTTTAAAGTAACCTGAACTTCCGGATACCTGTGTTATCGTATGGGCTAGGAAACCTCCAGTACACGATTCCATTGTAGCTAACGTGAGCCCCAATGCTGTTAAGTGCAATCCAATCTGTTCTTCAAGATCTTGGTCGTCTTCTCCCCAAATATAGCCGCCAAGAATAGATTTGATTTCTTTTTCTACTGGTCTGATTAATTCACTGGCCTTTTCGTAGTCCTTACCATTTGCCCTTATCCTAAGGTGCACACCTTGTGCTTGTGCATACATGCCTAAGTTAACTGTGTGTAAGTGGAATAAGTGGGCTACTTTTTCATTTAAGAGTCCTTCGCCTGCACCGAACGTCTTAAGTGTTTTGGTGACGGTTACTTGTCCTCTTTTAAGGCTAAGTAGGTTTCCTACTACTTCTTTTTCCCAAATGCTTCGCATTTCTGAAGGTGGCCCTGGCATAGCAACAATAATCTTGTTGTTCTTGGTTACCCACCAGCCTGGTGCAGTCCCGTTGATATTTGGTATAGACTTTGAAGAATTGATCAATGTAGCTTGCTTGAGATTACCATCTGGCATCGGGATATTACGCTGTATGAACCTTTGTTTAAGCACTTCCAGTGATTTTGGATCTACATAGGGTTTCTCATCCAATAATGAAGCGATGGATTCTCTTGTAAGATCGTCTTCAGTCGGACCCAGTCCTCCGGTAGTGAAAATTATATCTGCAACGCTAGAAGCGTTCTGTAGGGTTTTACTAAGAGCCTCAATGTTGTCGCCAACTTGTGATATGCCGATTAATTCTATACCAAGAGATGGGAGCTTTGAAGCAATGTATGGAGCGTTAGTGTCGACTAACTCTCCCATGATTAGTTCTGTTCCTATGGACAATATATAGGCTTTCATATTGTTTCTGCTATATTATGCGTTATGGTTACATAACTAACTGCGTATATACGAAGATATATGTTCAACCTACTTCGTATATACCTTACTCATAAAATTAGTCATAAGTGATGCAATTGGCATAAATGTTGATTATTTATCTAATCTTTTCGATATATCTTTGAACCGTTCAACCCAATCAGAGGAAATGCGAAATACATCAGGTTTGCTGTCAGCTTTTGTAGTAAACCCATAATAAGAGATTCCGTCCTCAGCTTTAGATCCGATGTTTATTAATGTCTCAACCTTCACCGTAATATCGTTTGACGTTAGATCCCTCGTCTTTATAAGCAAAGTGAGTGAAGGAGTATCTAAGCCATATTTAGCTAAATCACTGGATGCGAATTCTACAATCTCTTGAAGTTTGGGTTTAGTCATCGAAGCTAGTATTTCACCAATATCTTCATTCGTGATAGTAATATCCTGGGAACCAGTCGGCACCCAACCATCAGCCGATTTAGCGACACCAAATTCTATAGCGGAAGATTTTACAAGAATTTCATTAATTACTGATGGGTATATATTGTAGTACCAATGTGGATATGGGGGTTCAGTTATAAGCCTAGAGAATATATCTCCCCAGCCGGAGTATATAGTGAATACCTGTGGATAACCGTATACTTGTGCATATTGGTTAGTTAGATCGGGTGTCTTATCTCCTAGCAATATACGAACATTTCTGGCTTGAGTAAGTTCTATTTCCACAGAGGATGAAGGACTAGCTAAACCATAAGGTTCTAGATCTGTAGGTTCTTTGTCTACTAGTGTTCTATGCACTTTAGGGCCAGATAGCAGTAGGGTTATTCCCCCCCACTTATCTATACCTACGGGCAATGTCTCAGGATCCTCGAATTTCCATCGGTAATCGTTATCTAAGTAGAATACTGCTCTGTCATTATACCTAGTAATAGATATCTTCCTGATATCCTGTTGGTCTACGTTGTAGAACCAAGGAGTTTTTTCTTCTGCTTCATTTCCTGTACCGCTTTGTACTAGTAATACATACCCAGATACAAGAGCTAAAACAACCAAAAGTATAATGGAAGTCCTGAAGTTCATGGTTTTCTAACGCCTATTCCACCAAGCTATACCGGCTAGCAATATTATTCCCAGTGGCAGCAGGAACCAACTTGAGTACCGTATAAAGTCAAATTCTTTTTGAGTCAATATGAGTTGCCTAAATGCAACAGGTTTTGATCGTATAGATATCAAATCATATCTCTCAGCTAGCCAATCTACAGAGTTTATGAAGAAATCCCCGTTACTAAAGGCGTAGTAGAATTTATTGGATGCGAAATCTGAGTCTCCAAATATTACTATGGAAGTGGTTTTCGCGTCTGGATCTACCACTGTGTCAGAACCGACGGGTGCTTTGGCCTCAACTGCCATTGCCATAACATGCGGTCCTTTAACAGAATCGACTGCATAGCAGTCATTTTGATCTTTGAAACTAGTATAACAACTGAAAGGTGAACTGAAAGCCAATGGAGTCAGCGTTATGTTTTTTTCGTCTGGATTTAGAGGCAGACCTTCTGGTGCTCGCTTAATTACATCTTGTATTGCTATTGCTTCGGTGAAGAATGTGTTATCTAGAACTTTAGTTATTCTATTATCAAGGTTGTATTGATCTCTTTGAATTATAGGGCTTCTTGGATCTCCAGTAGAAGAGCTTGCTAGGTCAATTATTGATCCGTCAGCTACTTTTACGCCCCATTTGCTTAGAGTCTTGTTTATATCTACCCTGTTAGGACCGTCTATCAATAGTAGTAGTCTACCACCGTCTAGTAGGTACTTTTCGATTATATCTCGCTCGTGATTTAAGAAGCCCCCCGTGGGTCCAGCAATAATTAATACTGATGCCGGCACTTGCCCACAAGGAGTATTGTCTCCCTCAGTTGGTATGAATTCTATTTGTTTCAAATTCACTGTGCAGATTCGATAGTTTTCCCCCAGTAAACCTCTTCGCGCAAATCCATAACCATCACTACCGTCGTTCGCATCATTCACCTCTCTTTCACCATGGCCAGTTGTGAAATATATAGCTTTTTGCTTTAATCCAGTAGTGATAAGTAGTGAGCTAACCAGATGTTGTTCAGATACTTCAAATTGCTGATCAAACAGGTAAGGTGTGAATAGATGTGGTTTGTTTTTTGAATCTGGTATTTTAAAGACAAGAGTGGGGTATTCCTGTATTCCATCTCGTCTGGCTTGGGAAGGTTTAAGATCTGGATCTACAAACTCGTAAGTGAAGAGACTGCTTGTTCTATTGAATTCGTGGAAAAAATCGTCAACAGCCCTCTTGGCTAGTTCTTGGCGAGAATCGTTAGGGTCGAAGTATCCAGTGACACGAATAGGTTGGTCGATTTTCTTGAGTATCTCTTTAGTCTGTGGAGCGAGTGTGAATTGTTTAGCTGATGTCATATCCAATCGAAGAGAATTTTCAAAAGATATATATCCTAGTAGTAACAATATTATTGTAAATGCAGTTATCATTACAATAGTATTAGTAGTGTATTGACCACTGCGTGCCGTAACTGCTTCTCTCACTTCTGTAAATCTTGTTACAAATGCTATAAGTATCATTACAAGAGCCACGGCCATTAGAATCATAGACTGGGATCTGAGTTCCATGACGGTGATGTATATAGCAAACGATGCCAGAAGTATTACTATTCCAGAAAGAGAGAGAGTTAGGCTATTGTTGCTCAGCCAAGTTCTAACTTTATTCTGACTTTGTATGAATCGCCTATCTCTATTATTTTCTTGTTGGATGTTGTTGGGATCCATACTATCTCCATCTCCTAGACTCCAAAGACCTTATAGCGAGGAACAAGAGGAATGCTGTGAATATCAGGTAGTACACAACGTCGTGAGTATCTATAACGCCACGCGAGAAATCTTCGAAGTGATTTATAATTGATACTTGATCTACCACTGTTATAAATATTCCACCTACGTAATTGGAAGCTAGATTTATTACTGAGAGGATTATTAGTATTCCCATAGCTAGCGATGCTCCAACAATTTGGTTTGGTGATAATGATGATGCGAACAATCCTACAGCTAGCGTCGCCATGCCAAAAAGTATTAGCCCTATGTACCCTGTAATTATTGGACCAATATCTGGAGATCCAAATAGAATCAGTAGGAAGACTAGATATAGTGTTGGTAAGAGTGTGGAAATCAGTGTAACTAGAGATGCCAGAAATTTCCCTATGATTATCTCGTATTCTTTTAGGGGAGCAGTCATAAGAAGTTCTAATGTGCCCAGTTTTTGTTCTTCCGCCAGTAATCTCATAGTTATGAGTGGAGACAGTAGAGCAAATATTAAAGTGCTGGGCATTAGGAATCCTCGTATAGTAGCTTCAGGTAGCACTCCACTAATGCTGGTAACAAAATAATATGAAGCTAGTCCGGAATAGACAGCGATTATGATGTATGCCATCGGAGAAGTAAAATAAGTTTTTATCTCTCTCCAGGCTATGGCAATGGTATTTTTCATTGTTTCTCAGCCTCTGTAGTTGTTAAGCTGAGGAAAATTTCCTCTAAACTCATATTTATAGGTTGTAATCTTAATAACCCCCAGCCTTTTTGTGCAATTAATCCAGATATAATTTCTCGTAGGTCTTCTGCTCCGTTAGACTGCACGTTATAGCTTGCTATATCCTCTTTTTCCGTAGAACGAGTTACTTCGCTCACGCCAGGTATATTTCTCAGAGCTGTCATAATATCGGATACTGGTCCTCTTATGTCGATTTCTATACTTTCAGTGCCTCTAAGTCGACTAGCCAGATTATCTGGTCGGTCCACTGCGACAACTTGCCCTTCGTGAATTATTATTACCCTTTCACAGACCGCACTAACTTCTGGCAATATGTGGCTGCTTAGTACTACAGTGTGATCACCGCCTAGGCTCTTGATAAGATTGCGAGTCTCGACAACTTGTATAGGATCTATTCCAATAGTAGGTTCATCTAGTATAAGAACTTGAGGTTCATGTAGTATTGCTTGGGAAATCCCAACTCTTTGGCGGAATCCTTTTGATAATTTGCCTATTATTGAAGATTTATATTCACCTAGCCTACATATAGATATAACATCGTCGATTCGCGACCTGCGTCTTTTACTATCCATACCTCGGATCTTGCCCATGAAATCTAAATAATCTTCAACTGTCATATCTAAATACAGTGGAACAGATTCTGGGAGGTATCCGATCTGTTGTCTGGCAGCTAGTGAATCTGAGACAATGTCGAATCCAGCGATTCTTGCTGAACCTGATGTCGGTGGCATAAAACCTGTTAAGATGCGCATTGTAGTAGTCTTTCCTGCTGCATTTGGCCCTAGGAATCCGAGTATTTCACCCTTCATAACATTGAAGCTTATGTTTTCTATAGCGGGGAAATCGCCGTAATATTTTGTGAGATTATCTACTTCAATAGTTATATCTTGGTTTGATTCTGCCATATAATTAATCTGCCTTACGTTTTAAATACGTTACTCAACTAACATGCATAATGTGCGTGAGCTTACTTCCTTCTTACTTTATGATAAGGGATTATAGCACAGCAAAGACTAGCTTCAAGTACTAATAGAGCAATTTGACATCAAATTATATATGTGCCATATACATTGATAGTACAATTAATGGTATCTCTCAACCGGAAGGATAAGATAGCCATTATAGTGTCATGGGATATGGCTTGACATCTCTTTGTAGTTTCATTACAATTACTCTCTATTTATGTCCGCAGAATACTTCTTCAATGCTATGTCTTATTTTGTTTTTCCATTCATTGCCGTGTCGCGGCCAATAAATCTATTCCTAATTAGGTAAGGAGCGTGAACTAGTATGGACTCCTTGGCAACATTAATGTCCAAGCCAAAGTCTGGTGAGGGCAATCAAAAAAGTTATGCAAGTATACCGGAGGTACTGGATGTACCGAATCTCATACAAACCCAGATAAATTCATTCGAGTGGTTTAAGAGTGAAGGACTTGGGATGCTGTTCAATGAAGTTAGTCCTATTCAGGATTTTGACGGAGGTAGGTTTGAACTGACTTTAGTCGATCACAAATTTCAAGCCCCTAAATATTCTGAAGAGGAATGTAGGGGCAAGGAAATTACATATTCGGCTCCATTGTATGTAACTGCTAGGCTGCTTATCAGGGAAACCGGAGAGATAAAAGAGCAGCGTTTGTTTATGGGAGATGTTCCGATGATGACGGCTGAAGGTACATTCGTCATAAATGGTGCAGAACGGGTTGTGGTTAGTCAATTAGTCAGATCACCCGGGGCTTATTTTACTACTGAACACGATGCATCAAGCGACAGGGACTTATGTTTTGTGAAATTAATCCCGTATAGAGGTGCTTGGCTAGAATTCGAAACTAGTTCAAGGGATGTGTTGTCAGTAAAAGTTGACAGAAGAAGAAGGGCTCCGGTTATTACTCTTCTTAGGGCGCTTGGCTTAGCAACTGAAGAGGAATTAAAGACTATATTTAAGGACGTAGATACAGACTCTAATCACCAATATATGACAGCTACTATAGACAAGGATGTTCAAGGTCAGACTGAAGAAGAGGCATTGATAGAATTTTATAGGCGGTTAAGGCCAGGTGAACCACCTAATGCAGAAAATGCAAAGAATCTAATGCACAACTTGTTCTTTAATCCTAGAAGGTATGATTTAGGAAATGTTGGTAGGTATAAATTAAATAAAAGGTTAGGCCTTTCACTAGATTCTAGTGAAAGGACATTGACAAAGGATGATTTTCTTTCTGTTATCAGGACGATGATAATGGTCAACAACGGTCAAATAAATGTCGATGACATAGATCATCTCGGGAATAGGCGCATAAGAGCAGTAGGTGAATTATTACAAAACCAACTTCGCATCGGATTTCTCCGCATGGAACGAGTTGTTAGAGAAAGAATGACGACTCAAGCCGAACCAGAATCTGCAACTCCTGCAAGTATAATGAACGTGAGGCCCGTAGTAGCGGCAGTAAGGGAATTCTTCGGGGGTTCGCAATTATCCCAATTTATGGACCAAACCAATCCACTAGCAGAGTTGACTCATAAAAGGAGATTATCTGCTCTGGGACCTGGCGGTTTATCTAGAGAGAGAGCTGGTTTCGACGTACGTGACGTCCATCACTCACATTATGGAAGGATTTGCCCTATAGAGACTCCGGAAGGTCCAAATATTGGCCTGTTGGGATCCTTGGCTACATACGCAAGGACGAATCAATATGGCTTTATAGAGACTCCGTATCGTAAAGTCATAAGAGAATTACCTAACACCTATCATGATCTTAAGGGCCGCATTGTAACGGAGAGAATTGTTGATGATAATGGTAAAGTTATAGTTAGGGCCGGTAAGGTTCTAACCACTAATATGGTAAAGAATATAGAAGCCTTGTCTAAAAGAAGCATAAAAATAAAATCCTTTGCATCTACGGATCCGGAGGATATAGTCTACTTGGCTGCCGATGATGAAGAAAATGAATCTATATGTCAAGCGAATTCACTGCTAGATGACAAGAATCAATTTGTTCCAGATAGAGTAGAGATTCGCAGAGGCGAAACGTTTGCCTTAGAATCACCTGAGAATGTTAACTACATGGATATATCTCCTATACAGATTGTTAGTGTCTCGGCGGCACTAATACCATTTTTGGAGCATGACGATGCTAACAGAGCTTTAATGGGCTCAAATATGCAACGTCAGGCTGTGCCCCTTCTAGTTCCTGAAGCTCCCCTGGTTGGGACTGGGATGGAACGAAGAGTAGCGACTGATAGTGGACAGGTAATGGTCTCATCTGCCGCTGGGGTAGTCGTTGAAGCATCTGCAGATCGAGTCGTCGTTCTAAGTGATGACGGGGAAACTAAGGACTATAAATTAACTAAATTCCTTAGAAGTAATCAAGGAACTTGTATGAGTCAGAGGCCAATCGTTAATAAAGGAGACCTTGTAACTCAAGGTCAGCCCATTGTAGACAGCTCATCAACCGATAATGGTGAGCTTGCGCTGGGTCAGAATGTATTGGTCGCGTTCATGAGTTGGGAAGGATACAATTTCGAGGATGCCATTATCCTCAGTGAAGATTTACTTAGGAATGATAAATTCACATCTATTCATATAGAAAAATTCGAAGTTGATGCCAGAGATACTAAATTGGGTCCGGAAGAAATCACTAAAGATATATCCAATGTTGGTGATGATGGGTTGAGGAACCTAGATGAAGAGGGTGTGATATATGTGGGCGCCGAGGTGAAGCCAGGAGATATATTAGTTGGTAAGATAACTCCAAAAGGTGAAACAGAACTTACTGCTGAGGAGAAATTGCTCCGTGCCATCTTTGGTGAGAAAGCAAGAGACGTGAAGGATACTTCCCTTAGAGTTCCCCATGGGGAGAGAGGCAAAGTTATCGATGTTAAAGTTCTTTCTAGAGAGAACAAAGATGAACTTCCACCCGGGGTGAATACTCTAGTGAGGGTATGGGTAGCACAAACTAGGAAAATATCAGAAGGCGATAAAATGGCAGGAAGGCATGGAAATAAAGGAGTTATATCCCGTATATTGCCTGCTGCTGACATGCCGTATCTGTTGGACGGTACACCAGTAGATATCATCTTAAATCCTATAGGAGTCCCATCTAGGATGAATTTAGGGCAGATTCTTGAGACACATATGGGGAGAGCTGCACAGGCAACTGGAGTTAGGGTGGTAACACCGGTATTTGATGGTGCAAATGATGCGTCCGTAGAAGATGCTCTAGCAAGAGCGTGGATAATGGATAAATCAAACGCTATAGTTAAAAAATTTGATGGCACTACATCTGTAGATATAAATGTATTGAAACAATGGTTGAATGACAAGGGTTTGGATTTTGATAGGATGTTTGGGGATGACTGTCCTGGTGACGTTACCAATGCATCTCTTAGGATTTGGTTTAATGATGAAGTAGGAACAGACGCTTCGGACATGTCATATGAAGAAATGTTTGCTGAGGCTACCCGCTTGGAGCAAGAGAAGGGTATGGCATCTCCTATACTGGGTAAGAGCGTGCTCTACGATGGGAAGACTGGTGAGCGTTATGCTCAGCCTGTTACTGTAGGCAATGTTTATATGATGAAGTTAATTCACTTGGTTGAAGACAAGATACACGCAAGGTCTACTGGACCATATTCGCTTATAACGCAGCAACCCCTCGGAGGTAAGGCTCAATTTGGTGGTCAGAGGTTTGGTGAAATGGAGGTATGGGCACTAGAATCATATAGTGCTGCATACAATCTTCAAGAAATGCTTACTGTAAAATCTGACGACGTTGTAGGAAGAGTCAAAACTTATGAAGCAATTATCAAGGGTGAAGACGTGGTACAGCCTGGAGTACCTGAGTCATTCCATGTTCTGATTAAAGAATTGCAGAGCCTTGGACTCTCAGTAGAGTTGTTGGGAGAGGAGAATCAGCCCAGTTTGGAAGGAGCACCTCTGGATTCAATCGATGAGGCAGACGATGCAGATGATTTATTCTCTAAGGAGATTCAAGAAATTCTTGAACCTTCTACGATGACGAATGAGGTAGTA
>CAUZSC010000016.1:0-22308 GCA_963582505.1 Dehalococcoidia bacterium | reverse complement strand
TGTAGAATCTTCAATACCATCTGGTTTCAAACCTAAATCTTCTGGTTGTCTTCGCATCCATAAAAGGGATGGTAGTAGAACCATAAGCCAGGTAACAACAGCGAATACCACAAACATGGTTCTCCAATCATATACTGCAAGAACCCAGACAGTTAAAGGTGTCATTATTACATTGCCTAGGTTACTTCCTATGCCAGAGAATGCTATAGCACGCCCACGTTTCTTAATAAACCATTTATTAATTGTTACATTAGTTACCATGTGCCCCATAAGAGTGAATCCTATGGCTACTATAACCCCACGGAGGAGCCAAAATTGCCAAATGGTATCCACTTGGGTAGCAATTACCATGGCTATGCCTACAATTATAGCTCCAATGGGCATCATGAATCTGGGGCCATAATTGTCTATAACTGGCCCTATAAAAAATGATGTGATTGCCTCTACAAATCTGGCTATACTTTGAACTGCAGATATTTCTGTCCTACTCCATCCGAACTCTCGGTTAAGTGGGCGCATGAAGAATCCTAGTACAGACGAGTGGTGTTCAGCATACGATAGGTGTGCGAGGAACGCAGCGAGTACTATTTTCCATCCATAAAAGAAACGGGGAGGTTTTTCCTTTATAGGCATTGTTTTCCATGCCATGTTGTACATCCGCAGGTTATGTTAAAAGTAGACGTATGCATTATAAATTAATGAGCTACGTCTCCCCAACGATTCACATCCTCCCAACTGATTATGGATTTTTCCTGTAAGCCTTTAATATCCTGCTCAGTGTATCCAAGTTCAGTTAGTATTTTTTGGGTGTGTTGTCCTCTAAGTGGACCAGATCCAACCCTTGCTGGAGTGAGGGACAAATCTACCACTGGTCCGTATCTCCAGTACTTGCCAAGACGTAAGTTTTCTACTTCTCGTATGAAACCATTCTCTTTTAAATGTGGTTCGTTAGAGTAAAAATAGAACATGCTACTTTCTTCGGCTTCAACACATGCTACATTTTGCTCAGTCAGTAGACTTTCCCAGTCTCTAGCCGATTTTGTAGTGAATAACTGACCTAGTGCTGAGGCAAGCTGGTCATCATTCTTCAGTCTAGATTCTACGGTATTGAACAGAGGATTGATTGACAGATCTTTTATGTCCACTGCCTCACATAAATTGTTCCATTCTTGGTCTGTAGTACAGGCAAGGAATATCCATCCATTTTTTGCTTGGTATAATCTATATAAGGAGTGTAAACCGTATCCGTCTCCATCAGGTATAAGCCTTTCAGGTTTCCCTTCATAAGAGAAAAAGTCATCAGCATTGGCATAGGCGTTTGCACCTAACATAGTGGACAGCACGTATTGTGCTGTACCAAGTCGCTCCCTTGCATATAATCCTAGCAATATAGCCGCAGATATTACGGCTGATGAATTAGGATCTGGGTTGGTTTCATTTGCTCGACCCAAGCGTCTACCCATTTCCTCTATTTCTTCGATCGACATGTCTGTTTCAGGAGATGGCATCACATTTCTACCCAGCTGATTAAGGGCTCCTCCTATGACGGCTCCTCCTATAGGATGCATGGCTGGTCTGTGTGAATGTGGTCCTGAGTCTCCATAGCCACCCGCATATACGTATACTATATTTGGATTTATAGCCTTAACCTGTTCATATCCAGCTCCCAAACGCTCTGGTGCTCCGGGACGCATATTGTGCACTAATATATCAACGTTCGCTACAAGCCTATTCAGTATATCTTTCCCTTCTGGGGTCTGTAGGTTTATTGAAATATTTTCTGCACCAGCCTGAGTGCGATTGGCACCGAGTCCGTCGTAGTTACGGCGTGTAGTATCACCTTCTAGTGTCTCTATCCTGATCACTCTAGCTCCTAGTTCGTGACTAAGTGATGTTGACAATGGACCAGCTATCACTGTAGACATATCCAATATGGTAAAGCCTTCCAGAGGGTGTTTGGGTAGCGCGGAGTCAGATTTCTTTTGTGGTTTCTCAATATGACCATTTATCCTAGATAGTATCTCTTCAGAGTGTTGGCCAATTTCTGGAGCCTGACCCTTAACGGTACCCGGAGTCTCACTCATACTGACAAGTACTCCTAATTGGCTCATTTTCCCGACTCTACTGTCATCAACTTCTACTACATGAGGATTGTGCTCTACTTGAGGATGAGTTAATCCATCTTGTGTCATTCTGAATGGCTCAGCAGCGACATTTGACGTTTGATTCACAAAAATGTCCATCCATTCATCTAGAGTTTTCTCTAATCCTTTTTGGATTATAATTCTCCTCAATTCTTCTCGAGGACCTTCCATTAGGGTAGGGGCACCCTTGAATTTTGGGTCTTCCATTAAATCACCTAGTTCCATAGATTCCATGGATGCTCGGAACAGTCTGACTATTATATTTGCCATTTGGATCCAATGCCCATCTTTAGTGCGTATTGGCTGGTATCCGACGCCAGGTTTTCGGTTAGGATCAGACTGAGGATCTTCTTGAAACCTATCTGGGAACTTCAGCATCATTTGCCATATTAGCCAGTTTGTTATATCAAAATGACTAATGCCCTGCAAAAGGCTTGTCTCCACTTTTTGACCATGACCAGTTTTATCACGGACAATCAATGCAGCTATAATGCCGCGTATGGTTGCCATAGCAGTACCATGGTTAGCAATGTTTACAGCTGCGTAGTGAGGTCCTTGTCGTTTGGTCTGTCCAGAAAAAACGGTGTATCTACCTGACTTTGCGGCCACTATTCCTTCATATGGCTTGTATCCAGCGTATGGCCCTTTTGGCCCGAAAGAAGTTATGGAACAATATACTAGGTCAGGTTTATTTGAAATTAAGGTTTCATAATCTATGCCAAGTGTTTTAGTTAACCCTGGCGTGAAGCTTTCTACAACAACATCTGATAATTGAGCAAGTTTCTGAGCTTTTTCCTGACCATCTTGAGTAGTAATGTCCAGTACAATGCTCTTTTTACCACGATTCCACAGTAAGCCCTGAGGTGATTTCCTGATAGGATCTCCTTCAGGCGGTTCAACTTTGATGACCTCTGCTCCAAAGTCGGAAAGAACCATAGTAGCGATCGAACCAGGCCATCCGGAAGAAAAGTCCAATACTTTCAGTTTTTCTAGTATTTCTGCCATATCTACCTCCGTGGATTAACTTTTAACCTAACTGCACATTGGAGTATATTTCACTTGCAATAATCTTCAGTAACAAAAGCGAATCGATTGGTTGCTTGCTAGATTTCTATTAACTTATGTTTTTGTAGAAAATGATTCAATAATCATAAATCATACTTCCTGAGAAATATCATTGCAATTGTACTATCCCTGTATAAGGTCAAGAGGTGGCATAGAAGGTATTATACCAGCAGCAACAGCTCGACTAAGCAAAAGTTCTAGAGCCTTTTTCCCTTCCTCTCCCATGTCGATTGTGTCTTCGTTAACATACATTCTTACAAATTTACGACAGGTTTCCCTTTCTATGCCTCTGCTGAATTGTATGGCGTAATCTAGAGCTTCGTCCTCATGGGCAAAGGCGTACTCTATACTCTCTCTAAGAGTACTTGCCATTAACTGCGCAACATCTTCACCCAAGTCTCTTCTTACCATGTCAAGACCTAGAGGTATTGGCAAATTCGTATCCTTCCCCCATTCTTCGCCAAGATCCAATATATTATTCAAACCTAATTCCTTATATGTTACTTGACCTTCATGTATGAGCAATCCAGCATCTACCTTACCTTCTTGGACTGCTCCTACTATTGCATCGAATGCCATTGGTATAGCTTCGAATCCTTGAGCGTACAAACGCAACAACATGTAAGCAGTCGTATATATGCCGGGAATTGCTACGGTGGCACCTTGGAAACTGAAACTTTCTCTATCATCTCTTGTAACTACTATTGGGCCATAGTTTCTACCAATCGAAGAGCCAACGCTCATTATTCTGTATAAGTGAGCTACTTTGTGATATGCGCCTGTAGAGATAGCTGTACCTTCCAATTCTCCTTTTAATGCCCTTTGGTTAAGTGCTTCGATCTCTTCCAATACGTGAACAACTTCGTAGTCACCCACTTTTACTTTACCGTGAGCTATTGCGTAGTACATGAATGCATCGTCTGCATCTGGACTATGACCGATTCGTATGATTGACATCTTTTCTCCTAGTAAATATTCCTATGTTTATTGATGGTTTATATAGCTGCATAATATTAAGAGAAAGCTCTATAATCTACAAGAGTATTTCCTTGCAATTTTGCTGGCAATTGTATGATTATTCATTATTCGTTCACTAATATAGACTTTCTGACATCTTTTACGGCTTTTCCTATGTCCTTGCTGTTAGTTGTGTTTATTAGGTCTATATGGAGAGGTGTAATGGATATACGTTTGCGCCGGATAGACCATATATCAAGGCCTTTTTCTAGGATCCAACCAGGTTTTTCACGTGATATCCAATAATATTTCTTGCGGCCGTCATCATTTTCTTTTATAACATCCATATATGTACGCCTGCCTAGCCTTGTTATAGAAACCCCTTTAATCTTCTCAATTGGTTGATTAGGAACGTTAATATTAAGAAGTAGTGGGGAACTTAGCTTCTTATCTGCCACAGATTGTGCCAATATTCTGGCAACTTTTGCAGCAGGGTAGTAGTGAACATCTTGAAGGGCAGCTACAGAAACGGCTAGAGAAGGTACTCCTCGGAAAAAACCTTGGAGAGCAGCACCCATAGTGCCGGATATTAATACATCATTGCCCATGTTTGCACCACGATTTATTCCGGAAACCACAAGGTCAACTGGGTCTTCTATTAGAGCTTCCAATGCCAGTATAGCACTATCGGCTGGCGTTCCTTCTATCGCATATGCTGTAACGCCATCCATGCCTTTTTGTACCTCGGTTGCCCGGACTGGATGGTTAAGTGATATAGCAGTACCTACACCGCTTTGCTCTCTATCAGGTGCGGAAACTACTATCTCACCAACTTTTCTGAGCTCTTCAACTAATGTCCACAGACCTTCTGCGTGTATACCATCGTCATTTGTAACAAGAATCTTCAATGCTAATCCCCCAATTTTTGTAGTGTATCACAAGAGTGATTTCTTTTATCGAGGCAAGATACTTGTAATATTTAGCTTTGTGTATTGCATAGGTTGGTTCTGCTCTAGAAATATAGGATTACAATTCCTTTGGTCCTAATATAACATTGTCTATAAGTCGAGTATTTCCTATGTATACTGCAATTGATAGAAGACATGGTTTTTTGAGTTCAAGTACTTCATCAAGGGACCTTATATCAGCCATACTTATGTAATCTATTTTTGCAAGTTTCTCGTAAAGTATCATTTCCTCTATATTTCTCTTAATAGCAATTGGAGAACGTTCTCCGTTGTTGTACATCGTCGTAGCCGAACATAATGATCGATGTAGTACAGCCGCTGCTGTTCGTTCATTCTGGCTAAGGTATGAATTTCTACTACTCATGGCTAATCCATCTGGTTCTCTGACTGTAGGCATTGCAATTATCTCTATGCCAAAATCTAAATCTAAATTCAATTTCTTAATGACAAGCAGTTGTTGAGCGTCTTTTTGTCCAAAATATGCTCTGTCTGGACGAATTATGTTGAATAATTTTGTTACCACAGTGCATACACCTTTAAAATGACTAGGCCTGGTGCTTCCTTCGAGTTTCTGTGTGAGTTCGCCTATATCTACCCATGTGTCAAACCCCGAAGGATATATATCTGAGGGGTCAGGCGCAAATAGTATGTTTACACCTACGTTTTCCAGTAGGGCAATATCGTTATCTAAGTCCCGTGGATAAGTTGTGAAGTCTTCTTTGGGGCCAAATTGCGTAGGATTTACAAATATGCTTGCAACTACGGTTTCATTATCTAACCTAGCTTGCCTAAATAATGATAAGTGCCCTTCGTGTAACGATCCCATTGTAGGAACTAAGGCTACATGTCTAACTGAATCCGATAATAACTTATCCAGCTCATTTATAGACTTAGCAATTTTCATATTGCTATATTACCTGTTGTTGAAGCTCATTCAGGATATCTTGATTTAATTTATAGCTATGTTCTGAGGTAGGAAATGTAATGTCGCGAACCTCATCGGCATATTGAGATATGGATCTCTTAATTATATCGCTAAGATTAGTGTATTGCTTTGTGTGTTTTGGCTTAAAGTCTGTCAACATGCCTAACATGTCGTGAAAAACCTGTACTTGGCCGTCGCAGCTTGGCCCAGCACCTATGCCTATCGTGGGTATAGACAATTTGTCTGTTATAAGTTTAGACAAATCTCCAGGAACGCATTCCAGTACTATTGCAAAAGCTCCTGCGTCTTCTAATGCTCTAGCATCCTCCATCAACTTCACAGCTGCTTTCAATGTCTTGCCTTGCACTTTGTAGCCACCAAGTTGATTTACAGACTGTGGAGTTAGGCCTATATGTCCCATTACAGGTATGCCTCTAGAAACTAACCTTTGTACGGTAGGTGCCATTGTAACGCCACCTTCTAATTTCACAGATTGAGCTCCTGCTTCTTGTAATAGCCTACCCGCATTCCTAAGTGCGTCATAGCTGTTAGTCTGGTAAGACATAAAAGGCATGTCTCCTACGATATGTGATTTTTTGGCACCTCTGGAGACTGCTTTTATATGGTGAACCATATCATCTACGGTTACAGGTATTGTTGAATCGTATCCTAGTATTACTTGGCCTAAACTATCTCCAACTAATATAATCGGCAGTCCTATTTCGTCGATAATCTTTGCTGATGTGTAGTCGTAGGCTGTTATCATTGGGATTTTCACACCACTGGCCTTCATGTCCTTTATGTCACTTATTGTATATCGCATTTTGCACCTCCTATGTTATGTAGGGTGTTATCCACACACTTCTTTAACTATTTTGGTGATACTTCCATACTGTTATCTAATGCGTTTAATATATCTTGTTCTATATTATAATTTATACCTCCGTTTTTCCTAGATAAAGTCGCTGAAAATTTGGAGATTAATGCGTAGATATCTCTAATTTCTGGCATATACTCCTGTAATCCCTTTAGGTGGTCTTCTATGGTATTCACATCACCTCTTGTAACAGGTCCTGTCATGGAATCTGCTATACCTCTGTTCTCAATGTTACTTAATGTGTTCTTAACAAGAGGGATCAAAACTTCAACGCCTCTCGATTCTGAATAACCAATTGTTTTCCATATAGAGGCTGCTGCTGCTAACAATGTAACAACTGCTCCACATGCTAGGAATCCGGATAAGTGGTAGAGGGATCTGTATTTTGGATCTATTTGTATTGGGTATCCTTTGAGGCCAAGGACAATAGATTCTAATGTGCGTAGTACGTCTGATTCGCCTTCTATGGCAAAAGTTATACCACTTAAGTTAGTACCTTTATTGATGGTTTCCGAAAATGTTTGCATAGGGTGTAAAGAACCTACACTGGCACCCTGGAGTTTTGCCAGATCTAGAATACTTAGTGTTTTTGCTCCTGAACAGTGTAGGACTATTGAATTTTCATTCCACCTTACGTTTTCAGCTATCGATTGAATTACATCATCTGGAGTAGTAATGAAAATAACATTACACTGGTTGGCTACTTCCTGAGCTGTAGCCAAAGGGGTGGCATTTTGGATATGTTGTGCAAGGGTCTTTGCAGACACAAAATTGCGACTTGATATTGAAGAGACATTATAACCGGAACTCTCTAGTCCTATCGCTAGCCCAGTCGCAGCTCTGCCAGCTCCAATAAAGCCTATCCTTAGACTGCTACTTTTCATATTTACCCCTACTCAAGAATTTGATTCCCAGCAGAATAACTATGCCGATGGATATCATACCAATACCCCATTGGGTAAATTTTGGATCATTCTCGCCAATAAAAGAAGTTACTAGTAAACCTATTCCTAGTCCGGTGGATATTACACTCCAACTTATCAATCTAGCCTTCATGATATTAGTATTACTCGATTTCACTTTGTGATTCTCAGCTGTGGATTAACATCTAGTGCCGAAGGTAGGCCTCCAAGGCTCTTTGCATAGAGAACACCTCTTATTATCGCATTGGAAACAGCTACAGATGCAGCTACTCCTAGTTGGCGCATGTCCACATCTTTTTTAGATTTACCAGTTGAAAGGGCAAAAACCACATCACCATCTCCAGTAGTGTGAGATGGCCGAATAGCAAGGCTCAGGCCATTCTGCCCATTCTGAGCCAATTTATTAGTTTCTTCTTTAGTCAGGATAGCATCTGTAGCTACTACTACTAGTGTCGTGTTAGTAGGATTAGGATTAGCCCTATCATGGTAGTTGGAGCTTGTGATAAATTCGGTCGTATTCACAAATCCTTGGTTATTGTCCATCCGTGGCCCAGCAATGATCGATCCTGTGTCAGGATTTACAACATCTCCAAATGCATTTACTATTGCTAGTGCTCCTACTGTTATTCCATTAATATTGAGGCTGTATGTGCCCAGTCCACCCTTGGTTGCATTCTTCATACCTAATATTTTTCCGACTGTAGCTCCAGTTCCGGCACCTATATTGCCTTGATCTACAGATCTGTTGTTGGCAGTGCTAGCTGCCTGATATCCTTCATGCTTTCCTGGGCGTATCTTGTGTGTGATAAAACCCAGATCAAATATTATAGCGGCTGGAACTATAGGTACCACGGAAGGGCCTGCTGGAAAACCTATGCCATTTTCTTCAAGGTAACCCATTACCCCTGAAGCAGTTTCTAATCCAAACGCACTACCACCACTTAGCGCTATACCATGGATGTTCCTTATCATATGACCAGGTCTCATCAAGTCCGTTTCATGTGTGCCTGGGGCAGACCCCCTAACGTCCACACCTGGTACTGCACCATCTGGGCACAATATTACAGTGCAACCTGTACCGGCGTCTTGATTGGTGTAGTGTCCTACCTTTATGCCAGCAACATCTGAGATTGAATTAGGCATAGATAGCCCCTTGAAACAGAAGGGCTTTACTGCACCTTGGAGTAGGTGGCAGAGAGTTTTTTCTTAGGCGTTTGTGCTGTTGTAGCCTTTTGGTATACACAGCTAGTCAGTCAGAGTCTTTCATTAAGCTTACCGCTTTCTAGAGTCGGCTGCAGCGGGATTTTACCTAATCAGATAGATATTTGTCAATTGGTATAAGACCACAATATTCTTGAATATATTGGATTTTTGACACTTCCGCTTCATAAATGTTAAAATTTCTAGGGAATTTATAGCTAAATCCGCTATATTTTTGAATAGATGATTCACTAGCAAATGTATACGGAAAGGGGTGTTCGATTGGCTGATCGGGGTGGAAAGTATACTATGAATGAATTCTTAAAATCCGCAATAGGGAATGACCCTAAGTACTTGGGGCTTGATACAGTTATAGCTGCCATAGCGGAAGGTGCAGTTCAGGTTAATATTCAAGTACAGCAAGCTGCTCTTGTGGATGCTTTAGGCACAACTGGAGATACAAATGTTCAAGGTGAAATCGTTCAACGCTTGGATGCAGCTAGTTCCGATATATTCGTTGACACATTAAGCAAAAGTGGTCGAGTCGCCGTGATAGGGTGCGAAGAGATAGAGAAACCAGTTATAGCCGGGAGCAGTGATAACCATTCCTATATAGTTCTTATGGATCCGCTTGATGGATCCTCAAATATTGATGTAGCTGTAAGCATAGGGTCAATATTCGGCATATGGAAGAGAGACTCAAATGATGAAGTTAACGAAGATAGCCTATTGAAACCAGGTAATCAGCAGGTGGCAGCTGTATATGTTGTATATGGATCAAGTACAGTAATGATTACAGCTATAGAAGGCAGTGTACAGGGATTTACATTAGATTCTTCTACTAATTCATTTCATATAACACATAAAGACATTCGTATACCGGATAACTGTCCATATTATAGTACAAATGAGGGTAATTTTAATGACCTAGATTCAAATACCCAAAACTCCATCTTGAATCTGCGGAGTGAATACTCATTAAGATACGTGGGCTCTTTGGTAGCTGATTTCCACAGGAATCTTCTGAAAGGCGGTATATTCCTGTACCCTAGTGATGCTAAGAGGCCTGAAGGCAGATTGCGGTTGATGTATGAGGCAAATCCGTTGGGATTTGTTGCCGAACAGGCCGGTGGGTCAGCATCAACTGGGTATCAAAGAATTATGGATATAATTCCCAAACAGTTACATCAGAGAACCCCTTTGATTCTAGGCAATAAAGATGTTGTTGAAAAGGTAGTTAAGTCTATAAGTGGTTAAGTTAGATGCTGTTGCATAGAAACCTAATGGAGTTTTACATATAATTTTATTTATAAAAAGGAGGGCATGTTGGATACAAAGAAATTGATTAGTATAGCCAAAGCTCTGGTAGCTCCTGGAAAAGGCGTACTTGCAGCAGATGAGAGTGGTGGAACTATAAAGAGAAGGTTCGACAGTATAAATGTTGAGTCAACAGAAGATAATAGGCGGGATTATAGAGAATTACTCTTTCGCACACATGGAGTTTCTGAGTATATAAGTGGCGTTATACTTTTTGATGAAACTATTCGACAGAATGGGGCTGACGGCACTCCGCTGGTGAAGGTACTAGTAGACCAGGGAATCATTCCCGGAATCAAAGTGGACAAGGGAACACAGCCAATCCCGGGCTCACCCAATGAATTGATGACCGAGGGCCTGGACGGCTTGCTGCCACGGCTGCAGGAATACGCTGAGTTGGGTGCCCGTTTTGCCAAGTGGAGAGCTGTAATAACCATCGGCGATGGTATTCCTACAGACAGATGTATAGAAATCAACGCTCATGCACTAGCACGTTATGCAGCGCTGAGTCAGGAAGCAGGGCTGGTCCCCATTGTGGAACCCGAAGTGCTTCTGGACGGTGACCACACAATAGACAGATGCTTTGAGGCCAGCGAAGCTACCTTGAGGGAGACATTCGCACAGCTTGACAGGCAGGGAGTGGTCATTGAGGGCATACTCTTGAAGCCGAGCATGGTGACCTCTGGTAACAAGGCCGTCAATCGTGCAGATCCGGAGGCAGTAGCGGAGAGGACCGTAGAATGCTTCAAGAGAGTGATACCGGTGTCCCTTCCAGGTGTTATATTCCTGTCAGGAGGCCAGAGCGACGAAGAGGCAACACTTAATCTGAACGCTATCAACCAACGGTCCGCCATTGTCGGAGCACCGTGGCAGTACAGCTTCTCATTTGGACGGGGTCTGCAGGGAGCACCTCTGAAGGCATGGAGCGGTGCAAAAGGGAATCTAAAAGCAGCCCAGCAAGCCTTTTTTCATCGGGCCAAATTGACAAGCGCTGCTCGTCAAGGTAAGTACTTGCCGGATATGGAATAGAATAAACATTTAAATGGACTCGAAGACCTATTGTATAATAAAAGAAATAAACTACTTCTAGCGACAAACAACCTAGGTAAAGTAAGAGAGATGGTTGAGTTGCTCAAAGGTGTACCTTTTGAGATAACTACTCCTGCTGCAGAAGGTATATCTCTGGATGTAGAAGAGACAGGCAGTACGTTTGAGGAAAATGCCATCTTGAAAGCAAAGGCATTTTCTAAAAAAAGTGGCCTGCTATCCTTAGCAGATGATTCTGGGTTGCAAGTTTATTCCCTTGATTTGGAGCCAGGGGTGCTATCGGCTAGGTATGCTGGAGAACATGCATCAGATAAGGAAAAAGTTAGATATTTGTTGCATAAAATGAAGAATATAGAAAGGGATAGGCGACAAGCACGATTTTGCTGTGTAATGGCTATGTCTAATCCAGAAGCGGGAGTCGAAATCTTTGATGGAGTGTGTGAAGGTATGATATCTGAAGAACCTAAAGGGTCATCCGGATTTGGATACGATCCTGTCTTCTATATTCCATCAGTTGGTAAACATATGGCAGAACTTAGTATGAATGAAAAAAACAGTTTGAGTCATAGAGGAATAGCAGCTCAAAAAGTTCTGTCCTATCTTGTAAAGATGGTCTAATCAGGGAAATAAAAAGGTAATATTTATGATTGAATCAAATAGAACAGGAGATATTTTTGGCAGATTGCTAAAAGATCTACGTGTTTCCGTTACTGACAGATGCAACTTCAGGTGTCCTTATTGTATGCCAGCTGAGATATTTGGAGAGAGATATAATTTCCTCAACAGAGACGAGTTATTAACTTTTGAGGAGATAGCTCGTATGGTTAGGATATTTGTGCGACTAGGTACTTCAAAAGTCAGAATAACTGGGGGTGAGCCGCTGGTTCGTGCAGGACTAGAAAATCTTATAGGTATGCTTTCTGGAATAGATGGCATACAGGATTTGACACTTACTACGAATGGATATTTGTTAGAAGATAAAGCAGAAGCCCTGAAGAATGCTGGCTTAGAGCGGATTACAGTTAGCCTTGATAGTTTAGATGAAGAGATATTTGGTCGAATGAATGGACGTGGGTTCAGTGTAAGAAAAGTTCTTGACTCCATAGATAAGGCTATAGATGTTGGATTCTCTCCTGTAAAAGTAAATACCGTAGTCCAGAAAGGTGTT
This sequence comes from Dehalococcoidia bacterium, assembly GCA_963582505.1. GTDB lineage: Bacteria > Chloroflexota > Dehalococcoidia > Lucifugimonadales > UBA2985 > UBA2985. Next base: position 9,717 of record CAUZSC010000016.1, on the reverse strand, counting down.
AATGATAATACCTTGATTAGTCTACTTGAATACTTCAAAGGTAAGCCGGTGATTGTAAGGTTTATTGAATTTATGGATGTAGGCAATATCAATGGATGGAGACTGGAAGAGGTAATTTCGTCAAAGGAATTGGTAAATGTGATTAATCAAAAAATCCCTATTGAGCCAATTGATAAAAATTATAGTGGCGAAGTGGCGACTAGATATAGGTATAAAGACGGTAGCGGCGAGATAGGTTTTATATCTTCTGTTAGTGAACCTTTCTGTAGTACTTGTACTAGAGCCAGGCTATCAACTGACGGAAAATTGTTCACGTGCCTGTTTGCAAATGACGGTAAAGATCTCAGATCTCATTTAAGGGACGGCATTAGCGATGGAGATCTAGAAAGCATAATCAGAGATATTTGGGGAAAGCGGACGGATAGATATTCTGAGATAAGGTCTTCACTTACTAAGCCAATTACGGACAAAGTTGAAATGTATCAAATCGGTGGTTGAAACATACTTTAGGTAACTTAATGTCCACACCGGTGACTTGTGGTTTAGGATAGGTGTAATTTTCATGGTTGATAGTGTAGAAATATATACAGACGGGGCATGTAAAGGTAATCCTGGGTCCGGTGGTTGGGCTGCAATTGTGAGATGTTGTGGTCATGAGGAAGAACTGTCAGGTAGCGAAAGCAACACCACAAATAACCGTATGGAAGTTTTGGCAGCGATCAAAGGAATAGAGGTGTCTCCACAAGGGTCTTCAGTTACTGTGTATAGTGATAGCCAATATCTCATAAACACAATGACAAAAGGATGGAAGCGCAGGGTTAATCTGGACCTTTGGGATAAACTCGACACTCTAATATCCGTACGTAGAGTAAATTGGCACTGGGTTCGTGGGCATGATGGTAATCCTGGGAATGAAAGGGCTGATAAATTGGCTAGTAATCAAGCAGGAACCTCTAAAAATGAAACTTTTCTAACGCATATAGATAAAGAAGGCAGGGCGGTGATGGTGGATGTAGGATGGAAGGAAGAGACAGAAAGGGAAGCAGTGGCTTCTGGCCAAGTCATTATGGGCAAAGAAACAATGAATTTGATACGAAATGGCCAAATGAAGAAGGGTGATGTTCTTACAGTTGCTAGGATAGCTGGCATTATGGGGGCCAAAAGAACATCTGAATTGATACCTCTTTGCCATCCGTTACCGTTAGATAAAATATCAGTAGACTTGGAACTAGATGATGAAAAAAATGCCATTATCATAATATGCACTGCCAAAACCACGGCTAAGACTGGAGTTGAGATGGAGGCCTTGACTGCAGTATCTGTTACTGCTCTTACAATTTACGATATGTGCAAGGCAGTAGATAAGACAATGCAAATTCAGGATATTAGGTTAATGAAAAAAACTGGAGGCAAAAGCGGAGATATACATTTAATCTGATGCTCTATATTCGATTGCTCAATTCAATCCTAAGAAATACCTTGTACATTAATGTCAAATAAAAAAGGATTCTATGGATGGCGTCTTATCGCCTTAGCCGTATTTATCATTGCACTGGCTACTGGAGCTGCATCTCATGGCCTGGGAGTATTCTTTGTCGCATTGGAGAAGCAATTTGGTTGGAGTCGGACTGTCTTATCCGGGGCTTTCGCTTTAGCTAGGCTAGAAGGCACAGTAGTGGGGCCACTTGAGGGTTTTCTAACAGATCGTTTTGGATCCCGCCGAATGGTTTTGTTTGGATATATATTGCTAGGCTTGGGCTTCTTTATTTTTAGCCTCTCTGCTGGTATATATAGTTTCTACATAGGTTTTATGGTTATAGCAGTGGGCCAAGGATTTGGTGGATTTTTACCGATGATAGCTGCTGTGAACAATTGGTTCATTCGGCGTAGGAGTATTGCGATTGCGCTGGCAGGTATGGGTGTATACCTGGGAGGTGTATTTGTTCCAGCTCTGGCGGTGGGTATAAACCTAATTAGCTGGAGATCGATGGCGGTTTTTATTGGTATAGTCTTCTTAATTTTAGCCTATCCGATAACTAGACTGATAAAGAACAAACCTGAAGACTATGGTGAGCTTCCTGATGGGGATGATCATAGGATTGAGGAAGGGACATCAGCTAGTAATAATAATGAAAGAGTAATTATATCTATAGAAACGGATTTCACGGCCAAGCAAGCAATGAAAACCCCTGCTTTCTGGTTTATTACTTTTAGCCATGGGCTAACAGCTATGGTTGTTGGGGCATTGCAGGTGCATACAATACCAATGTTACACGATGCTGGTTTATCACTGGAGCTTGCAGGAACAGTAGTAGCAATATATACATTCCTTGCTATGGGTTCACGGGTACTAGGTGGATATTTTGGTGATAGAGTACAAAAGCCATGGTTGATTTTTGGATTCTCGATGATTCAGGCGGTAGGTGTTATAGCAGCAATATTTATTCACGATTTGTTTAGTGCATTACTTTTTGCTTGTCTATTTGGAATGGGATGGGGAGGAAGAGGAGCTTTATTTACCGCACTCAGAGGGGACTATTTTGGTAGAAAAGCGTTCGCTACTATATTTGGATTATCAGCATTCTTTCTAAGTGGAACATCAGTTGTAGCTCCGCTATTTGCGGGATTCATGTTTGACACTTTTGGGAATTACGATATTGCATTATTTGTGTTTGCTCTCATAAATATTTTCGGAGCTACATTGGTTTTACTTGCAAAAAAACCAGTTCTAGAGAGGTATAATGCAGGCGTTGACCCAGTCAATTCAATATGATATTATGCGCAAATTCTGGGGGTACGATTGAAGAACAGAACTGTAGTGCTTGCTCTTCAATTAATAGGAATAGGTTGGTACATAGTAGGTTGCCTATTCATTGGGTTATTCGCAGGAATATGGTTTGATAGTGTTGTAGGAACGGAACCGGTCTTCACGCTTCTGGGTGTGTTGTCTGGAACGATTTTGGCTTTTTATGGGATGTATAGGATTGTTAGCGAATTTATGAATACTGAATAGGATTGTGAAACTAAGAGATCACAAATAATAAGCCACTAATGACATCTAGAAAAAATATAATGAGGGTAAGCGTTATAGTTATCTTGGCTTTAGCGCTATCTGGAATGGTTACTGGTGCAATAGGATCTGCTCTTTCTGGTAATGCTCCGTTACTGGCTCAACCTGTACCACATATACCTCCACAGAAGATAGTGGTCGAGTCTGTACAAACATCTACTAAAGAAATGCACGATACAAAAGACTCTCATAGTACTAAAGAAACCCACGACATAAAAGACCCTAATAGTGACTCTGATGCTCACGATGCTCACGATGCTCACAGTGAAGCAGGCATGGTTACTGAAAAAGACGGTTTCGTTGTCACTAACACGCTGCTATCTGCGTGGATAGTGAGTATACTGCTCGTGGTTGTTTTCTATTTTGCAACGCGCCGTATGACATTGGTTCCTAGGGGCTTGCAAAATTTCGTTGAATTTGTCATTGAATCTTTGTACAACTTTGTGAAGGGAGTGGCTGGGGCTGAAAATGGGAGGAAATTTTTCCCAATAATAGCAACTATATTCCTGTTTGTTCTTGCTAATGCATGGATAGGATTGCTACCTATATATCCGTCTCTGGGCTTCTTCAATGAGGACGGGGACATGGTCAGGCATCTATTGAGACCAGCCGGTACAGATCTAAATATGCCACTGGCTTTGGCTATAGTCTCGTTTCTGTTTGTGGAATTCTGGGGATTCAGGATGTTGGGTCCCGGATATCTTACTAAATTTTTCCCAATCGAGAATATAAAACGTGGTAACTGGGGGCAGGTACCAATCGATCTTTTCGTGGGTGTATTGGAACTCCTAAGCGAAATGATTCGTGTGGTGAGTTTCACATTTAGGCTTTTTGGTAATATGACAGCAGGGGAAATACTCCTTATAATGATTACCTATTTGGTACCGTTTGTTGCGGTATTGCCTTTCTATGGCCTTGAACTTTTGGTTGGTGTAGTACAGGCACTGATATTTGGTGGCCTTACTTTGGTATTCGTGGTATTGGCAGTGACTCCCCATGGCGGGGATGAACACTCTTAAAGTTTTCAGAATCGTATTTTAAGGGAGGAATCATGGACGCAGATACAATTAAGCTGTTAGCAGCAGGTCTGGCAATAGGTCTGGGGGCAGTAGGCCCAGGCATTGGTATTGGTATACTAGGGGCAGGAGCAATGAATGCTATAGGTAGAAACCCAAGTGCAAGTGGAGCTATCTTAACTAACATGATCTTGGCTATAGCTTTCGCAGAAGCCATAGCGATATATGCCCTAGTTGTAGCAGTAGTATTGATATTCGTGGCTTAATACCTGCGAAAAAATCAAAGCAAATTAGAAAGATCCGGGAGGATTTATGGCAGACCTGGGATTTCATATACCAAGTTTGTTGGTTTATTTAGTAAACTTTATTATTCTATTGATAGTTCTTTATGCTGTGGGATACAAACCCATATTGAAGATGCTCGATCAACGTGCAGAAAGCATCCGAGAAAGCTTAGAATCTGTTGAACGAGTGAGAGAGGAAGCCGCAGCCCAACAAGCGGATATAGAAAGTAAGCTGAATGAAGGTAGACAAGAAGGTCAGGCCTTGCTTGCTCAAACTAGGGATATGGCTGAGAAGTACAGACAAGAAGAGATGCAGAAGGCACGTCAAGATGCTGAGGCATTAGTAGAACGAGCCAAAGCTGCGATAGAACGTGAAAGAGATGATGCTATAGATCAGGTTCGTCTACATTTTTCTGAATTAGCAGTACTTGCAGCAGAGAAGATCATAGACAAGGCACTGGATGAAAATGCACATAAAGATATAATTAATAAAGTCTTAGAGGAAAGTCCAGAGATCAAATAGTACGGGATTGTAAAGAATAACATGGCTAAAAAACCTTCGGCAAAAAGATATGCATTAGCTCTCTACCAATTGGCTAGAGATAAAGGGTCTGTGGAGAAATGCCAGAATGACTTGCGCCTATGCGAAGAAATATTGGTTGACCAGAATATAAATGCTTTCCTGTCTATGCCGAGCATACGTGTTTCCCAGAAGATTGATTTGCTTAAGAGTAATATGGAAGACGTCGAAGAGAATGTTTGTAACTTGATGGGCATTTTAATACAGCGAGATGCGTTTGGTTTGATTTCAGACATTCTTGAGCAATATGGTAGGCTTCTGGATGAAGAAAAAGGCTTAGAAAGAGCGCATGTTATAAGTGCGATACCAATAAGTGATGACAGTAAAGATAGTCTGTCTAATTACCTGACTCAGTTAGTCGGTAAGGACATAGAACTTACTAGCGAAGTAGATTCTAGTATATTAGCCGGACTAGTGGCCCGAGTTGGTGACAAAATTCTTGATGGCAGTGTTAAAGCTAGGCTTCAAAGTCTTAGAAAATCTTTGATTGAGAGTACCTAACAGGATAACTCTTTAATCTTCTTGATGTAGGGGTAAGAATATGGCAGTTCGTGGACAAGATATAACATCGGTAATTAAACGGCAGATAGAGGAATTCGGCAGTGACGTAACTATGGTAGACGTTGGTACTGTAGTGCAGGTTGGTGATGGTGTTGCAAGAGTTCAAGGCCTTAGTGGAGCTCGTTACACCGAACTCATAGAGTTTCCTAATGACGTCATTGGACTTGCTTTGAACCTTGAAGAGGATAGTGTTGGTGTAGTTATCTTAGGTGATGACACCAAAATTAAAGAAGGTGATGAGGTACGCTCCACCGGTAGGATAGCAGAAGTTCCTGTTGGAGAAGGATTGCTGGGGCGCGTTGTTGATGCTCTTGGTAGACCGATCGATGGTAAAGGGCCAATCAAGACTGACAATACAAGGCCAGTTGAGAGGGTAGCTGCTGATGTGGCTCACCGCAAGTCCGTATCTGTACCAATGCAGACAGGTATAAAATCAGTTGATGGTATGACTCCGATTGGTAGGGGGCAGCGTCAGCTAATAATTGGAGATCGTTCAACTGGTAAATCGGCAATAGCAATTGATACGATTATCAATCAAAAAGGTGGAGATCTAATATGTATATATGTGGCAGTGGGGCAAAAAGCTAGTAAAGTGGTCCAGACTGTAGGCATTTTGGAAGCAAACGGAGCTATGGAACATACCATAGTCGTTGCGGCTAACTCATCAGATCCTGCTGCACTGCAGTACATAGCACCATTCTCTGGGACTTCAATGGGCGAAGAATTTATGGAACAAGGCAAAGATGCCCTGATAATATACGATGATTTGTCTAAACATGCTTGGGCATACAGGCAAATGTCACTTCTTCTAAGAAGACCACCTGGGAGAGAAGCTTATCCAGGGGATGTATTCTATCTTCACAGCAGACTACTTGAGAGGTCAGCTAGGTTAGATGATGCTTCTGGAGGTGGATCCCTTACTGCTCTGCCGATAATAGAAACCCAGGCAGGAGACGTATCTGGGTATATACCAACTAACGTTATATCAATTACTGATGGACAGATTTACTTAGAGGCAGATCTATTCAATTCTGGCATCAGACCTGCAGTGAACGTTGGTTTATCTGTATCTCGAGTTGGTGGTGCAGCACAGGCCAGGGCAATGAGGCAAGTAGCAGGTAGGCTCAGGCTAGACCTAGCTCAATACAGAGAATTAGTGACATTTGCTCAGTTTGGTACATCGGACCTTGATGCTGCCACTATAGCTCAGTTGGATAGAGGTCGAGTTGTCACTGAGGTATTGAAACAGTTGCAATATGAACCTATGAGTATGGGGGAACAGGTTTCCATAATGTACGCAGTCACAAACGGATATATGGACGACGTTCCTCAAGATAGGCTCAGGGATTTTGAAATTGCATTCCATAGGTATATGGAGACATCTCATCAGGATGTTATCAACGCGATAATGGAGAAAAAAGAATTAAATGATGAGATCAGTGCATCATTGGTTTCTGCAATAACAGAATTTAAGAAGACAGGTGTTTATTAGAGGCATGGGCTCAATGTCGCCTCTTTTGTTAAATTTGAACGAGTTAATACATGCCTAATATACGTGAGATTCGAAATCGAATAAGAAGTGTGAAGAATACTGCCAAAGTCACACGGGCCATGGAGATGATAGCAGCCTCAAAGATGCGTAGGTCGCAGCAGCGCCTGATTGCTGGAAGACCATACGCGGAGACAATAACCGAGATTATTGGCCACATAACCGCACAGGTTTTAGATGGAGATGATGATACGCATCCACTTATGGTAATTAGAGATCCAAAGAGAATTAGAGTTATTCATGTTAGTCCAGACAGGGGCCTGTGTGGAGGGCTAACTGGTAATCTTAATAGAAATCTAAATAGATTTATTGCAAGTCAGGACTTGCCAGCCGATTTCGTAGTTATTGGAAGAAAAGGCAGGGACTTCGTCTCACGATCTAACTTAGAGATTAGATCAGCGTTTGTAGATATGGGAGATACTCTATCTTTAGCAGACATTGAACAAATAGCGGATGTGGTTATCAATGACTATGAAAATGGGGACGTGGATGAAGTATATATTTCTTATAGCAAATTCATATCCACTGTTGTTCAGCAGCCCACAATAAAGAAGTTATTGCCAGTTGAGGCTGTAGATGTGACATCTAGTAACAAAGGTGGGTATATATATGAACCCAATCCAGCACAGATATTAGATTCATTGCTGCCAAGATTTGTTCAGGTTCAGATATATCATTCTATTCTTGAATCTATTGGCAGCGAACACTCAGCTCGTATGGTTGCAATGAGCAGTGCCACGGATAGTGCAAACGAAATGATTCGAGGCCTGATACTCTTGATGAATAAAGTACGTCAGGCAGCTATAACAACGGAACTTCTTGATATAGTAGGGGGAGTAGCTGCCCTAGAGGGGTAAAGTAGCTACTTCAATCCGAGAGGAGATAATAGATATTATGGCACAAGGAACTAAGGGTTCAGTAGTTCAAATAATAGGTACAGTCATTGACGTTGAGTTTCCACCTGATGGTCTTCCAGCAATATATAACAGCTTGGAATTGAATAATTCAGGAGAACGATTGGTTCTAGAAGTTGAACAACATATAGGTAATAACTGGGTAAGGTGTTTGGCTATGGGTCCCACTGAAGGATTGGCCAGGGGAGTAGAAGTTGTAGATATGGGGGCACCTATATCGGTCCCTGTGGGGGCAAAAACACTTGGTAGGTTGTTTAATGTTACTGGGGATCCGCTTGATGGATTAGGGGATGTTGACTCAGAAGAGAGATGGCCAATACATAGAGCCCCACCGTCATTTGATGAACAAGAAACTGAAGCTACCATGCTAGAAACTGGTATAAAAGTTATAGACCTTGTCGCTCCGTTTACTAAAGGTGGTAAAATTGGTGCTTATGGCGGTGCCGGTGTAGGTAAGACAGTTATAATTCAAGAACTAATTCGGAATATTGCAACAGAGCACGAAGGATACTCAGTGTTCGCAGGGGTTGGAGAACGTTCGAGAGAAGGAAACGATCTTTGGCATGAGATGCAAGAGTCCGGAGTTCTGGGTAGCACAGTATTAGTATTTGGACAAATGAACGAACCACCTGGTGTTCGCCTGAGAATAGCATTGACTGGACTTACTATGGGTGAATACTTCAGAGATCAGGAAGGTCAGGATGTTCTCCTGTTCATTGATAATATATATAGATACATATTAGCTGGCATGGAAGTGTCGGCTTTGCTTGGGAGAATGCCGTCTGCTGTAGGATATCAGCCTACATTGGGTACGGAAATGGGTGCACTTGAAGAGCGTATTACTAGTACCAAGAGAGGTTCAATAACGTCCCTACAGGCTATATATGTTCCAGCTGACGACTATACTGACCCTGGTATCGTTACGACATTTGGCCACCTTGATGCATCCATATCTTTGGACAGAGCCCTTACTGAACAAGGACTATACCCGGCAGTAGACCCGCTTGCTTCAAATTCAAGAATACTTGATCCGAACGTGGTTGGAGATGAACACTACAGAGTTGCTAGAGGGGTACAGGAAGTTCTACAGAGATACAAAGATCTACAAGATATAATAGCAATTTTGGGTATGGAGGAGCTTTCTGAAGAAGATAAATTAACTGTAGGCAGGGCAAGAAGAATCCAGAGATTCCTAACCCAACCATTCTTCGTTGCAGAAGTGTTTACGGGAAGAAGTGGCAGGTATGTGTCTGTAGCAGATACGGTTAAGGGATTCGGAGAGATACTTGATGGTAAACATGACGAACTACCAGAACAGGCTTTCTACATGGTAGGTAGCATAGAAGAAGCAGTAGAAGCAGCAGCCAGCCTGAGATCTTAATATAGGAACATTAGGCAAGAATTTCTTTGACAAGTGGACCTGTTTCAGTAAGATGTATTTGAGAGGATTAACGAACCTGAAATGAAGGTAGATATAATAAGTGCAGAGAGAATAATATACTCAGATGAGGCGGATGCCATAATAGTACCAGGTATTGAAGGATATTTGGGTATACTTCCTCACCACGCTCCTTTGATGACTGCCATCAAAGGAGGTGATATTACCATACGGAAAGATGGAGTGGAAACAAATTTCTCAGTTAGTGGGGGATTCATAGAGGTTATGGATAACAAAGTCACTGTCTTGGCTGATGAATAAGCGGCTGGTATAGTTCATAGAATAATCGTACCTAGTCCTTGAAA
>CAUZSC010000015.1:0-22498 GCA_963582505.1 Dehalococcoidia bacterium | reverse complement strand
ACGCTAGGTTTTTTAATAAGGCTCTTCGGGATATTGGCATTGTGGATTGCGATGAACCGTATCTTCGTCTTTTCAATCAAGGTATTATCATCTCCCAAAATGCAAAAATGAGTAAATCTAAGGGTAACGTAATTAATCCTGATATATATGTCGATAAATTAGGTGCGGATGTTGTCCGTAGCTATATAATGTTCCTTGGACCATGGGATCAGGGTGGCGAATGGTCTGATAGTGGAATAAATGGTATGGCTAGATGGCTCAATCGTGTTTGGGACATTGTTAACAGAAATTCAACCACCTTGCATGGTAACCAAGTATCTGATAAATCTGAAAGAGATTTGTTAAGGATTCTTCACAAAACCATTAGGCGTGTTGAAGAGGATATAGATAGATTCAAATTCAACACTGCTTTAGCTGCAATGATGGAACTTACTAATTATATGAATAAAGCATGGGAACAAAAGGATATTCGTCCCGATTCCTGGAATAATACAGTGTCCACTCTATTGGTATTGCTTGCCCCCATAGCACCTCATATTACAGAGGAATTGTGGGAAAAGATCGGGGGCAACTACAGTATACATAATCAAACCATGCCTAAATGGGATGAAAATTTGGCTCGTGATGATGAAATAACGTTAGTAATACAAGTTAATGGTAAAGTAAGAGATAAGATACAAGTTGAGGCGTCTGTGTCAGAAACTGACGCTAAGTCACTGGCACTAGATAGTGAGCGCACAAAGCATTATATAGATGGGAAAGCTGTAAAACATTTGGTATATGTTCCAGGCAGATTAGTAAATATAGTGCTGGCAGAGTAATATCTAGCAAAATAGCACACATAATTTTATGCTTCTTATTTAATGTACATGTGATGAATAATTTTCCGACAGTACTGTTCGTCTGTATCCATAACTCAGGACGCAGCCAGATGGCAGAGGCATTTTTCAACCTGTTTGCAGCCGGTAAATTCATTTCGTATTCGGCTGGTACTTTTCCAGGTGAAGGGATAAATCAGGCAGTTGTTACTGCCATGCGAGAAATAGGTATAGATATATCTAATAATAAACCTAAGCTGATTACATATGATATGTTAGATGTTGCCAAGAAGGTAATTACTATGGGTTGCAACGTTGAGGATGCATGCCCAGCAAATATGGTAATTACGGAGGATTGGGGATTGGATGACCCAAATGGACAGAATCTAGACAAGGTTAGGTCAATTAGAGATCAAGTAAGAGATAAGGTTCGTGACCTACTAAATGAGATGGGTCAATATTCGTCAAGTTAATCCATCTATTTCTGCCTATTTTCCTTAATGCGTTCAAGAATACCTGGTAATATTTCTCCTGATGGTCCTTCAATAACCAAATCGCATATTGGTGTTAATGGAGTTTCGTCTGTGTTTATCTCTATAAGTTTCGCACCACGCATACTAGCTTCGCTTGGCAATCCAGCTGCGGGATACACGAGAGCAGACGTGCCAATGATTAACATACAATCACATTGTTGAGCCTCTTTGAAAGAAGTATGTAACACATCTTGTGGAATTGGTTCACCGAACGAAACTGTATCTCCTTTTATAAGGCCACCACATTCCGGACATTTTGGTGGTAACTCTTGGATTGGAAAGTCCGCACGCATCCACCTAAGATTGCACTCTATGCACCTCACCTTGTGGCGAGTTCCATGTATCTCCGCTATATTTTTACTCCCAGCATCCCAATGAAGTCCATCTACATTTTGTGTAACTATGTATTTTAATATCCCAATTTGCTCTAATGTGGCTAGTGCATAATGCCCTGGATTTGGTAACGCTTTCTCAATAGCTGATCTGAATTCCGCTCGTGGTCCAGAATCATCTGGGTTTATGATTTCTTTCCAATGGGCTTCCGGGTCTGCTAGGAATTTTTGATATCCATTCATTGGTGGTTCTCCTATTCTGGTCCAGAGTCCACCGCTGCCTCTGAAAGGAGGTATCCCGCTTTCTACTGACATACCAGCCCCAACTAGTGCTATAAGATGTTTTGATTCTGATATCAATTTTGCTGCTTCGTCGAGAGCTTCCTCTAATATGTTATCGTTATTAGGCATACTTGTATCCTCCATCCTGCACTTGATATGCAGATCTAATATACCAACATCGTCAATTCTCTTATTTGAGTATATATACTAGTCATAGGAGATTAACATTTCCTGAGTTCACCAAGTAAATCGACGCATGTGCTAGGTGTTGTGGTTCTATAACGTCTAAATCTGTAGTAGAAAGCATAGCCTGTTGACTTTCAGATACGTGTTCTAGGAGTTTTCTCCTTCTGAATACATCTAATTCAGATAGAATATCGTCTAATAGCAAGATTGGTTTTTCTCCTGTATCTTCTGTGAGTATTTCCCCTTCAGCTAATTTTAGTGCCAGGGCTAGAGTCCTTGCCTGCCCTCTAGATGCATATGTGGAAGCTTCCAATCCACCTACTTTGATAACTATATCATCCCGATGAGGACCTAGCATTGAGGAGCCATATGATATTTCTTTCCCTATATTGTCTTCTAAAGCCGAAGCAAAAACCATGGCGATATCATTTTGTGAGGGATTAAATAAATTCAAGTTAGATACGTACTGTATTTCTAATTGTTCTTTGGAATCGGTAAGTTGGGAGTGTATATTTTTTGCTATACTGGTCACTGAATCTATCACATTATTCCTAGTAAAGGTTATATAACTTCCTTCAGATATGAGCTCCTTATTCCAGAACTCTATTTCGTAAGGCTTAGCCTTTTTATCCCGTAATAATTTCAAAAGATGGTTTCGTTGGTACAAAATTTTCTGATACCGTTGCAGCGACCGAAGATAAGAACGATCTAATTGACATATCATTATGTCTAGATAACGCCTTCTGTTCATTGGTGAACCGGTGATTATTCTTATATCATCCGCATCAAATAAAACGGTTTTAAGAGTACCTACAAGGTCTGAGGCAAGCTTTGATACGCCGTTAATCATGATGTCTTTACGTATACGGGTTTGTGGACTTTCGTTATATGTATTCTGTCGATGTATATTTACTAGTATGCGTATATCGTCATTGTTCCTATGCCCGACTCCTAAGACTTGAGTCAAGTTTCCGTTTGCATTCTTGTTTATTGTTTCTCTATCGCTTTTCGCCCTATACGCCTTACTTATAGAGAGCAAGTAAACGGCCTCTAATATATTCGTTTTACCTTGGGCATTATCACCTTGGAATACTATCAAACCGGTAGGGAGCCTAATATCTAAATACTCGTAATTACGGTAGTTAGTTAATGCTAGTCTTGATAAATGCACGAAGTCAAATTCCTTAAGATTGAGTACTTTTACAATGCTATTATATATCCTCGCTGACAATTTAGTATTTAATCCAATTAATGGATTGACCTCTGTGATCTACTGGGTTATCGTCTGATGGTGGGTGTGTTTCTAATATCCCCAATTGTTCTTTTAGGAGGAAGTTATGGCGAAGAATTCTGATGTGCTTTACGAAAAAATAGGAAAGACGGCAGTTATAACTATCAATCGTCCCGAAAAGCGAAATGCAATGAATGAACAGACCCGTAGAGGTATCATTGATTCGTGGATTAAATTTAGGGACGATTCAGATGCAAATGTGGCAATAATAACTGGTTCTGGAGATGTATCTTTCAGTGCCGGAAATGATTTAGCGGAAATATATAAAGGTGGTAGCAACGATGATTCATGGATTTCCCCAATAAAGGGAGCAGGTAGCCTTCAAATGGCAGTAATGCAAGGATTGGAGATTAATAAACCTGTTATAGCTGCTGTTAATGGCTATTGTTTGGGTGCTGCATTCGGATTGGCTCTTGCATGTGACATACTTTACTGCTCTCCAAATGCTATATTCGGCTGTAGTGAAGTCAAATATTCTCATATGGCGGGAGGAGGCCAAGCTACCAGATTATCTCATACTATACCTATGGGTTGGGCCATGGAACTAACTTTAACTGGAGATTCTATCGACTCCAAAAGGGCTCTTGACTTAGGTATAGTTAACAAAGTGGTTGAACAAAAAGATCTTCTGAATACGTGTTTGGCGTTAGCAGATCGTATGAATTCTGTCAGTTCTGCCTTATTGAGCAATACTAAGGAGTTCCTATACAAAGCACATGCCCTCCCTCTGAATGAAGCTTTGCAGTTAGAAGGGATCTACTATGAGAGGATACGTCGATCTGAGGAATATGATCTTGGCACTCAAGATTTTGCTGAAGGCAGACGTAAATCTGTAAGCCCAGTAGGATAGTCAAGTTGTTCATGTAGATGATCAACTTCAACTCCAATTTAGACGATATTGTCTCATATCTGAGTGTGGCCAGATCAGATTATGCCGGCATCATAGAATCTATTAATTTGGTCTTTATTTAGGCCTAATTCCTCATTCAGGATCTCCATGGTATGTTCACCTATCAGGGGTGCTCTCCTAGATATCTTCCACGGTGATCCAAGTAGTTTGGCACCTGGCCCAGGATGTTTCAGAGTTATTCCTACTTCAGGATACTCTACATTGGTCCAAAACCCCCTGTCTTCTAGGTGAGGGTCTATCATTACATCATCTGGGGATCTTACTGCACCCATGTTGAAACCTCGCTGTTGGCCACCATGGTAGATTTGATCCCTGGTCATATTATTAATAATGTATAGGAAAATTTCATTATCTGTAATTGCGTCTGGATTACGGATTTTCTCTTCGAGTAGATCTTTGTCTAGACCTAAACTATCCATCCATTCGCCAAGCATACCAAGATTGTCAGAAGTTAGCCTGCTGACAATTTGTGCAGCAACGTTTACATATTTACCATCTGAGCAAATGTGTTGAGTCTCATCTGTAGGGTTTGAAGCTGCATGGCGACCCGTCTGTCTTCGTGACACTTCACCGGTATATATGTACCTGTTTATATGGGCTTCTGTGGTTAAAGCCAGAGATTCGTGCACTGATACATCTATATACTGTCCAATATTTGTAACAGTTCTATAGACCAGTGCTGCTAATATAGATATACAAGCATAGTGGCTACCCGTATGCCATGCTTGCCCACCTCCTGGGGCTATGGGAGGTGCATCTGGATACTCATCTCCGTAGCCGCAGCAAGCCATCTGCCCTCCAACAGCTAAATGCACCAGGTCACTAGTTTTGTAATCTTTCCAGGGACCAGTTTGCCCAAATGGTGAGAGGGAACACATTATCAACTTGGGATTAATCTTGTTGAGGTACTCATATGTTAAACCAATGGAGTCCATGTAACCTGGTCCCAAGCTTTCTAGTATTACGTCTGCTTTTGTTGTCAGATCTGTGAAAACTGATTTACCTTCTTCTGTTTCTAGGTTCAGGGTTATTCCTCGTTTTGAAGTATTGTAATGCCAGAAATATAGACTCTTTTCTTTGTCAGGGTTATCGTTGTAGAAGGGTCCTATGGTTCTTGTTGTCTGACCACCTGGGGGTTCAATTTTTATAACATCAGCACCTAAGTCAGCCATTATTTTCCCACACCATTGACCTTTTTCATCAGCCAATTCTAATATTCTTAGTCCTTGCAATGGCCCGTCTTGAGGAGATGAATTTTTATTTGTAGGCGCCGGTGCTTTCATGGCCTCTGGTGGTTTACCATCCCAAATTGCTGGAGATTCGTCTTCAATCATATCTTGCAAGTAGGGATAGCCATCCATGCTGAAATCCTTAGGCCAGAACACACCTTGTTCAAATCCATCAACCAACTCCTTGTGTGTAATACCAAGTAACCCTTCGAATACTTTCTTATTGTGACCTCCAATGAGAGGTCCGGATAGACTGTTATATGCAGGAGTTACAGACATTTTGAAAGGTGCATTTTGCAACGGCCAGGCTCCCATAGTTGGATGCACTACATCCCTGTACATTTCCCTGTGCTTGAGTTGAGGATCGTTATCGAACCTGTCTAATGGGCTTTGCACTGGCATAGATCTTATACCATTTTCTTGGCATATCCTCATAATTTCGTATTTCGACATTGTTTTGGTCCATGCCTCTATGCCCTCATCAAGCTGTTCTTGATTCCTAATCCGGCCATCCAGAGTACTGAATTTATTATCCTTTGCCCAATCAGGAGAGAGCATTAATTTTACTAATGTGGCCCATTCTTCGTCCGTGAAGCAAACTATGGTACACCAATCGTTATATCCCAAGGGGTGAGTTCTATAAGCGTTATGTGGGGCGGCTATTCTTTCTCTGTAATTATCTATAGATTCAGAACCTGGCCACTGGGATCTGTTTCCTGGGGGATACCCTGGCCTTTCAGTAGTCCTGTTATTAACTTGCATATCTAAAAAGGCTGCCCCATTAAGGCCAACTCCTGTAATCCACTGGGACTTATCTATATGTTGCCCCTGACCTGTTACATTTCTATGATGTAAAGCAGACATAGCATAGATTAACCCGTACATGCCACCGGTATCATCCATGTAAGACCATCCCCAGCCGGCAGGAGGCATGTCTGGTAATCCTGATGTATAAGTGAGTCCAGACAGGGCTTGGGCTATAGGTCCCATGGTTTGATAATCTCTATTCCTACCAGTATGTCCAAATCCGGACATAGACATATATATTATGTCTGGTCGTAGTTTCTTCATATCCTCGTATCCCAATCCCCAACTCTCTAGAACTCCATATGCAAAATTTTCAATTACTATATCCGATATGGATATCAATCTCTTCACTAGGTCTATCCCCATTTTGGTCTTGGTGTTAACTGTTATGCTAAGTTTATTGGCATTTGTGTCGCTAAAATGACCACTGTTATTTAGGTCTACTGTCATTCCTTGTGGGGTAGTACCTACAAGACCTATACCCCTAGTATTAGGTTTGTCAGGCCATTCTACTTTTATTATTTCTGCACCCAAAGCACCAAGCCATCTTGTACACCATGGCCCGGCTCTAACCCAAGTGAAATCCAGAACACGGATGCCTGCCAAGGCCTGTGGGTTTATCTTTTCTGCAGATTCACTTTTTGCCATAAAACACCTCCATAGACTTATCCATATAGGCTTACCAATATTCCCAAAAATATACTGATTGAAATAGTATATGCCCAAAACCGTTTATCAGTGAATGTCTCTTTGAATGATAGCTTGCGTGTCAGAATATGCAGGGGAGCACTAACAAAAACTATAAGAGCCATTACTACTAAGGACACAATTATAGATTGTAAGTTCATGTATTTTAACCAAATCTTTGGATCTATCTTAACAGGTAATTATACAATAGTAAGCCAGACCAATTACAGTAAATATATGGCTATACTTATTTCAATTTCCTTATGCATTAGTCTATTTGTTACAGAATTATATGTTGCTATAATACAGGGAATGGTATTATGAGATAGTGAACATATGACGTGTTTGCTAGTTAATTTCACTATGGAGGTAGGAAACATGAGTGTTAAAGGGTATGTCTGCGTTAAGTGTTCTGGCAATGAATATGATGTAGATGAGATAAGAACTACTGGGTCCGGTATTTCAAGATTTCTTAATATGCAAAATCAAAAATTTGCTGCAATAACATGTAAGAAATGTACCTACGTGGAATTTTACAGGCTCGGCAGCGGTGGGCCTCTTGGTAAGGTTTTTGACTTCCTCAGTAACTAGTTAGATAGAATCACTAAACCTAGGAAAGAAGAGTCCAGCAGAACTGCTGTACTCTTCTTTCCTATTGATACAATTGACTTTAAGCGCTTGTAGTAGACGGAGTAGGGGCAGGACGCTCTTGTGTCCTACTTATTCCGATTCTACGAGATAGGATAACCCTTGCGATGTTTGTGCTGCCTCCAGCATGGCGCTGGCCAGCTTTATCCCTTTGATAAACCTCCTGGATTCCTCGATGAGGTGCTCGCTCCTCTTTTGTGCCTAGGAGCGTATACATCCCCATGACATCTCTGAAACGAGTAGAGTTGCGACATTCATATTCTCTGTTGTGTACGTTGGCAACGTTTCCTTCATAGACTATGTCCATTTTGTTTTGATACATCCAGTAAGTTCTCTTAGCAAGCAGTCCATCCACTTCTGCATCTATGTATGCTGTCATAGACGCCTGTTGTAAGACAGGATCATTCGCTATTGATACTCCATCTACGTATGTATCATTAGAGTATTTGAGCATGCTGTTTACTGTATCATCTATCGGGAATGCAGTACCGCCACCACCATGTTCAACTTCTCCCAGTGTCTGGAACACTTGCCAACCCTGATGTTCTCCTCCTATGAGGTTCTTCCCAGGTATTCTCACACTATCCATGAAAACGGCGTGTTGATCATGCCCTGGTAACAGATTCATCTCTTTAATCTCCAGTCCTGGAGATGGAACGGGTATTAAGAAGAAACCCAGGTTTCTATGCCTTGGTGCATCTGGATCTGTAACAGCCATACCATGTAATAAGTCTGGTCCATGTGGACTCCACTCTGGCCTAGGTCTACCACTTATAAAGACATTTTGTCCAGATATAATCCAATCGTCACCGTCACGTATAGCCTTGGCCTGTACATTAGCCAGATCAGCTCCTGATTGAGGCTCAGTGAGCCTTTGCCATGTGGCCATTTCGGATTTTAAAAGAGGTACCAAGAATTCCTGTTTCTGTTCTTCTGTTCCCCATACTAGTAGAGGAGGTATAATTAGAAACCCACTAAAACTCCCTACAACCCCACCTTTTCGGAATTCTTCAAGGATAATACTTTCGTGGTCCCCAGTGAGGCCACCGCCTCCGTATTCCTTGGGTTGTGTGGGATACAGCCAGCCTTTAGCTGCTAATTCCTTATGCTTCTCTCGCCAGAATCTGTATTGATCTTCATTGAAATCCCTGCCATCTACAGGCTCTTTCATATTTTCTGGTACATTGGTTGAAATCCACGATTGCACTTCTTTTCGAAACGATTCCTGCTCCTGAGTGTAGTCCAATCCAAAATCCATAACAACCTCCAATTTATATGTGGTATCTAGACCACCAACTATTATTTTGGGCAGATAGGTCCACGTTAATGCGATTCCGTTGGATGGATTGTTTTAGTCTTTAGCATAGGAAATATGGACTGAACCAATCTACCTGTAGCCAAAGTTTAACGAAAAATGTATTTGGAGTCAATGATATTAATGCTATACACTATTCTCTAATTTGGTCTAATCTTCCTATCTGCTATATTTTGCAGGAGAGTAGCTAATAGGATATTATGAGGTTACTGCCTAGAACCAAACCACTTCGTTCACGGATGACTTGTATGTCCTCAAATAGAAGTGTCTGAGATTATTTAAAGCCGCCGTAGCTCAGTGGTAGAGCAACGGTTTCGTAAACCGTAGGTCAAGAGTTCGACTCTCTTCGGTGGCTCCAGTTTCTAGGCACAAATGTAACGTAGTAGGGGTTAGGTAACAAAAGAAGACCAGAGGTGGGTTTTTGGAAAAGCATACCTATTTTACAGTGTCCGAGGCCAATCAGAAGATTCCCTGGCTTGAAGTACAGCTTCAAGACATAGTTTCATTGGGCAAAAACATTGGACGTCTTAGGCTAGACCTCGATAACATTTTGCGCAAGGGAAACAGCAATGGCCACGGCGACACCGACCAAAGTGTGGTGGACAACCGCAAAGAAACTGACGCTGCAGTTGACAGATTAAGAAACCTTGCGCAGGAGATAAACGACTCAGGCATAATCTTGAAGGACTTAGAACGAGGGCTAGTAGATTTCCCTACGCTTTGGGAAGGCCGTGAAGTGTATCTGTGCTGGCTTTTGGGGGAATCTAGCATACAATTCTGGCACGAGATTGACACTGGCTTCGCTGGACGCCAGCCATTCATATAAGAGTTCTACTCTCTTCGGTGGCTCCAATTTCTAGGCACAAATGTGACGTAGTAGGGGTTAGATAACACTTCATTTACCAGAAAAACAACCAACCACGCACAACCACAGGCATACAACAGAAAACAAAAGCAATCATTAATCTATTGAGGTTTTGGCTACAACGTACGCCTTAGTAACAACTTATGAAGCCTTAGCTTTAATTTGTAGTAATATGTCTCTATGTATGAAAAGAGTAGTTTGGCTGAGAAGAGTAGCTTGTGTTTTTCATGTCACTACAGAGACTACATTATTTCAAAAAAAGGTTCATCCTTTCTCCGATGCCAGAAACACTTTGAGAATCGCAAGTATCCTAAATATCCTCAGTTTCCTGTGTATGAGTGTACAGGATATAAGATCTCGGTATGAAGTAACCCCTTTTTGTAGAAATTAAATCGTCAAGGGTATCCAGAGTAGTAACCTATCTGTAAATCCCGTCAGGTATACGAGTTGGAAGCTTAAACCCCATATCATTTAAAAGCTTACTAATCAAAATATCTTTATATCCAAGATCATCTGAAGTACAAATATTCCATTCATCTGCACTGTCAGCACATTTACCAGTTAGTTCTGGATCCAAAGCACCAATGTTTGCCATTAATGCCCAGTATATGTATTCGGACGCCTGGCATTCATATTCACATGATTCGTCGTAATACTTATACCAAGCTTCAGCAGGATATTTAGAAGGCACTTTTTTAAAATAACCACCTCGAGCAACATCCATGGCATCTGTTAAAAGAGAGGGGTTTTCTACACTAAAAACTTCAGGATAAATAGCTGACCAACCTCTTGTTATTACGTGCCAAACCTCTTCAAGGTTTGTATCCCAAGTTCCATTTTTCTTAATACCTCCGAGTGCCCATTGCTCTTCATCGTAATACATACTAGCTGCCATACTTATATTATCCTCACAATATGTTCCTCGAGTTTTTTGCCAAAAGTCACTTCTTGCACTAGTACTCCACACTGGAACCACATAATTGCCTTCAACTAAATATTTTAATACATCAACATCATCAGGTATTCCATCTGAATCGTTATCGATAAACTCAGCCAATACATTAGCGGTGTGCAACACGTAGTTCTCAGGTGCTGATTTCGTGGATATCACCCATACGCCAAAAACATCAATAAATACATCCATAGTTTCATTTAAACAATTTAGTTGGGGATGTTTGCTCAGAACTTCGAATGTGGGAGGCACTTGGGTAGAAGTAGCAGGTAATTTCACTGACGGACATGCCTTCTTTGTACATGCCAAACCAGCATTTAGACACATACACTGATTACAATAATTAGACCCAGTATCCTTTCCAGACCACCCATCTTTAACTATCTCACCACCGGTCAAAGTACAAGTTCCACGTTCTTCTGGTTTATCTAATACAGGTGTAGATAGCACCGACGTAGTGACTAGAGGGGTAGTTACAGGAAATCCTGGAGTATCAACTGTCTTACTGTCTTCACCACAACCCACCAACAAAATGAGTGTTGGCAGTAGCAATAGTATGAATTGCAGCTTCATTTCATCGCCTCTCAAGGAACCCTGCCCCAATTATATCCCGTCAGGGTATGTATGCAAGAAAAAGCGATAAATGGGCTCAGCACACCTGTTGAAAAAGATTGAATACAACCCATTTCCATACAAACAGTAGGACTTTATTGAAGTTATCATATTAGCAACGTGAATTATTGATTGTTCATAGTAATAAGAACAACGAAATGTTGTGCATGGACTCCAGACCAGAGGTTCACTAGACTTTAGCATAGTGCCCTGCTAGTATAATTCAGTGACACTCCATAGGAATCAATAAATTGATTGGGCAACAGTAGGCCGTACATATCCATGAGTGCCGAAAACAACCGTCATGCAAACCCCATAGACGAAATCCGCTTTCTTCATGAAGCTCTTCGCACAGCAGCTAGCCAAGTAAAACAAATATCCGATCAACTTGGAACTGTCCATAGCTTGCAGGGATTCACATTAGCATTTACTAACTGGATTACAGTGCTAATATTCAGCATGACCCAACAGGAAAATCATGTAGAACCATCCTTACGCTACACATTATCTGGCAAAAACGGCAATCTAAATCAAACGAATGTCAACGTAATATTGGCGCTTTCTAAGGTCGGCCGCGAGGAACAGATGAGTATGATAGAGGATGTCTTTGCTGTTCTTTACGGTGAAATAGGAGATACTAGCCCAATTACCAGAACAATCCAGCATCTTCAAAGGCAAATATTAGCGATGGAGATAGCTCAAACGAACCATCTGGAAACTCAAGACCTACTAATAATACCGATTCTAGCCGATAGTATGGATAGGATTGATCAACTGTCACTCCTAAAGAATCTTCTGATAGACGAGGGGTCTGATAATCGTAGATGGATCGTGGAGTGGTTATCCGAACATTTAGATCCAGTCAGCAACTCTGCACTGGCTGAACTTGAAAGCCAGATTGAAGATATATAGCCATTTGGAGACAGCATCATGATTCACAATGAAATCTACCTGGATAACCCGATTGACCTTATGCACCTGGTCCATAAGGCATTCATGGCTCACTCCGTCAGAACCGAAAATCTTGCAAGAGATAGCGTCGATGGCGGTGACCTGCTAGCATTTAAGGAATCATTTGAGCAATGGGCAAAGCTGGTTAGGTACCACATGCATACAGAGGACAGGTATATGACAACACCTCTCGTAGAAAGCCAATCAGCGAGGCAAAACGAGACTGAGCATGAAGAGTTACGAGAAGGTGCGAGCAACATGGAGGGTATCTTAGTTGGTGGGGATACCTATGGACTTTCAAGGTACGTAAATGCAGTTATGCAGGCCTTGGATGAAGAACAGCATAATGAGTTTTCTTTGAGCATTCAGGAAGTCGAAGAATACCTCAAACAAGCGATCGGGGAAGAACGGGTAGTAGCAAGAACCAGGAGACACCTTTATGGAAAAGCAATGGCGCTCCGCATGCTAGAATTCGACCACTTTGAGAACGAAGAGGCCTTCGTCATAACTCAGGTGCGAGAAAATATGACTGTTGATCAACAAATGGAAATAGCTAGACATCTTCTGATCGACAGTGAATCTGAAAACCCTCGATGGATAATCGATTGGTTATTCAGCGAGCTAGATGCTGACGATAGACAAATAATTTCTAGTCTCGAATCACGGTTCTAGACTATTTAGATTTATTCCAAGGAGAGTAACCTATGGCACTACGTGTTATCGTGATGATTAAACAAGTTATCGACCCAGACACTCAGATATCAAATTTGAACCTAGACCAAGAAACGCTTACTGTATCTGCATCAAGTAACTCGCCGCCAGTTGTAAACGGCTACGACGAGCAAGCAGTAGAAGCAGCTCTACGCTTAAAAGATTCCCAAGACACTCACATAACTGTAATCTCTATTGGGAAAAAGTTCGCCCTAGATGTCATGAAGAAACCATTAGCTATGGGTTGTGACGAACTCGTCCTGCTTCAAGACTCGTTATTTGAGGATCTAGACAGTTTCGGTGTAGCACAAGCTTTAGCAACTGCTATAGGTAATCTTGGACATTTCGACCTAATTCTAGGCGGTAGGCAGGCCTCAGATTGGGATAATGCACAGGTGCCATCCGGAGTCGCTGAAATCTTAGGATTGCCTTGCATAACTATGGCCAAGGATGTGAACATATCACAATCAAAAGTAAGGGTTGAGAGGGTAATCCCAGACGGTTACGAAGTAGTAGAAGCCGACCTACCATCAGTTGTTATCGTAAGCAATGAGCTTGGAAAACCAAGGTTCCCAAACATTACAAACATTATGGCTGCCACTCGTAAAACCCCGACAATCGTCACGGCTCAAGACATAGACTTCCGCTTTTATGAACCGCAAGTCAAGCTAAAGGAACTTTATGCTCCAATTGTATATAAGGACTGCGAGTTTATAGAGAGTGAGGACGAAAGTGAGCTAGGTCGCAAGCTAGCACTTACCCTAAGAGAGGCAAAGCTAATATAGCCTGCCAGTATGACCTTTTACACTACAGGATTAGGAATAAAATCAACACTAAAACCATAATCCAAACAGATAAAGTGATATCCCAAGCGTAATCAATTAGAGTGTGGAGGCACTATGGAGAATACTAATGGAATCCTTGTCATAGGAGAAATAAGCGATGGCAAACTAGCATCCGTTTCAAGAGAAGCCCTAGCTTGTGCCAGAAACTTAGCAAAGCAAACACAATCTATAGTTGGAATATCAATACTTGGAAACAACTTAGGAACTACACCAACTGAAGCAATAGAATATGGGGCAGACAAGGTCTACATTGTTGATGATTCTGTTCTCGAAGATTTTCAAGTCGAGATCCATCTCTCAATCCTAGAAAACATCATTATGGATTACAATCCTAAAATTATTATATCTACTAAAACCAGTATAGGCCGTGATTTGGCACCTCGGTTGGCTTTCAGATTAGGCACTGGCCTAATGCAAGATTGCACGGATCTCTGGATTGACAGTGATTCTGGAACGCTTGCTGGCTCACGTCCTGTATTTGGTGGTAACTTCATAGCAACTATTGTAGGAATGGGTTCCATACAAGTAGCTGCCATACGCGAGAAGGTTATAGAAGAACTGGAACCAGACACCAAAAGGAAAGGCGAAATAATCAACTATCCTACCAAAATAAAACCTTCAGTGGCAAAAACTAGATTGATAAGCCGTGTGAAAGAGAAATTTGAAGGTATAAAACTAGAAGAAGCTACAATAGTAGTAGGCGGTGGCCGCGGGTTGGGTGGACCTGAACCATTCAGACAACTAGAAGTTTTGGCGGACTTATTAGGTGGAGCGGTAGGAGCATCTCGGGCAGCTTGTGACCATGGATGGATCTCTGCGGCCCACCAGGTAGGACTGACGGGCAAAACAATCACACCAAACCTGTATATAACGATAGGTATATCTGGTGCTATACAACATATGGCTGGATGCAATAGATCCAAAGTAATAGTCGCGATTGACAATGACAAGCGTGCTAATATATTCGATTCCGCCAGATACGGAGTCGTAGGAGACTGGAATACAATACTGCCAGGCTTCATCGAAGAAGTAAGGAAACTTGTTGAGCCATAGGGGGGGAACAGAAATGAAAACGCTTTTCAGCCAAATGCTTGTGGGAGTGATATGAATAGTAAGGTCTTTCTTATTCCGATAGTTCTTAGACAATGATTGACATTGCGATTCCTCAGATATCACATGAGCTGCATCTGACGCAGAGTCAAGTGCAAGCCACAGTTGGTTTGCTAGACGATGGAGCTACAGTGCCTTTTATTGCCCGCTATCGTAAGGAGGCTACAGCCAGCCTGGATGAAGTGGCGATCACAAACATTCGGGATCGCTTGTCCAAACTTCGTGAACTCCGGGATCGGCAGAAAGCTATCCTCAGTTCCCTGGAAGAGCGGTCACTTTTAACCGAGGAATTACAGAAGGCGGTTCTCACTGCCGAAACCATGGCGACCCTTGAGGACATCTATTTGCCCTATCGTACTAAGCGGCGCACTCGGGCCACAATCGCCAGGGAAATGGGACTGGAACCACTCGCTCTACGCCTCTGGGATCAGCAAGATTTTGAAGTCAATCTTGCCGCAGTTAAGTACATAAATCGGGAATTTGGGGTAGAAACAGTCAAGGATGCCCTGAGTGGAGCTAGAGACATTATGTCAGAGTGGGTGAACGAAGAAACCACAGCTCGCGGGAGTATGCGAAAGCTGTTCTGGTCGCAGGGCATCTTTTCTTCTAAGGTTGTTTCAGGAAAGGCCTCGGAAGCAGCCAAGTACCAGGACTACTTTGAGTGTGAGGAGATGGTAAGTGACGTGCCTTCGCATCGTTTACTGGCTATGCTTAGGGGTGAGAGAGAGTCACTACTTTCGACACATATCGCCCCGCCCGTCTCTGAGGCAATAGCGATTCTCGAGGGTATCTTCGTCACCGGGGAAACCGAGGCCTCGCAACAGGTCCGATTGGCAGTTGAGAACAGCTATCAAAGACTACTGAAAGCCTCCATGGAAACGGAGATCGGCAAAGAAGCTAGAGATCGCGCTGAAGACACCGCTATAAGAGTGTTTGCTAACAATCTGCGGGAGCTGCTTTTGGCCCCTGCTCTCGGTCAGAAAAATATTCTGGCCCTAGATCCTGGATTCCGCACCGGATGCAAATTGGTATGCCTAGACCGACAAGGTCGGTTGCTACACAACGATACAGTCTATCCACTTCTAGGCGAAGAGAGGGAGCGGGATGCGGCCAAAAAAGTGGCCCACCTGTGCGCCAAATATCATATAGAAGCTATAGCCGTTGGAAATGGCACAGGGGGCCGGGAGACCGAAGCCTTTCTAAGGAGACTTGAGTTGGATCCTAGTATTCCTGTGGTAATGGTCAACGAAAGTGGTGCCTCAATCTACTCCGCCTCCGCTATAGCGCGGAATGAGTTCCCAGATAAGGATATTACCGTACGTGGGGCTGTTTCCATAGGTCGCCGCCTTATGGATCCTCTGGCTGAATTGGTCAAGATAGACCCCAAAGCTATCGGTGTAGGTCAGTACCAACATGATGTTGACCAAAAAGCACTGAAGGAACGTCTGGACGACGTGGTAGGCAGTTGCGTCAACAATGTGGGCGTAGAGTTGAACACTGCGAGCGAAGAGTTGCTCTCCTACGTATCAGGTCTGGGTTCCCGTTTGGCTAAGGCTATTGTGGAATATCGGAACAGTTATGGCCCATTTGCTTCCCGGGAATCCCTGAAAAAAGTTCCCCGCCTCGGACCAAAAGCCTTCCAGCAGGCGGCTGGATTTCTGCGCATTAGAGAAGGCATGCATCCACTTGATTCCAGTGCTGTGCATCCCGAGTCTTACTGGGTGGTCGAAGCCATCGCCAAAGACCTTGGCTATCCGTTGAATAAAGTGACTGGCGACGCCAGTATATCTGAACACATAGTTCTCAACCGCTACGTGAGTGGCACAGTGGGATTACCAACATTAAATGATATAATTAAAGAGTTGGCCCGGCCCGGACGGGATCCACGTCAGGAGTTTGAGCCATTCTACTTTGCCGAAGGCATAAACAAAATAGAGGACCTAACAAAGGGTATGAAGCTGCCAGGATTGGTAACCAATGTGACAGATTTTGGTGCCTTTGTAGATATCGGTGTACACCAAGATGGGCTAGTCCACATTAGCCAGATATCCGACAAATTCGTAGGAAATCCCTCAGAGATTGTCAAACCTCAACAGCAGGTCATGGTCACTGTGCTAGAGGTAGACCTGGGACGCAAGCGCATTTCACTATCAATGAAGCGTTAAATTTATGGGCCAAATGTGGGGGTGAAGTATGGAGGCAGGACTAGCAATTATATGAACATTTATGGTCTAGAATTACCATATGCTATGGCTGGGCATCTGCCTATAACTCCTGACAAAGCCCTACCTAATACGCTGTACACATGCCCTGAGTGTGCAGTCAACGTATTCTTGCGTGCTGGTGAAGTTAAAGCCCGGCATTTTGCCCATGTGACATCAGACAGACCCTGCACTATCAGTCAGGAAACCCATGAGCATATGACTGCGAAACATATTATCTACGCCGCCTTGTCCGGGGAAGGGTATCCTATAAAAGTGATATTCAACAGAGATTGCCAGCAATGCGGCGAATACCATTATTCAGTCTATTCTCTAGACACCATATTTGGTAGGCCTAGCATAGAGCATACAATAAGGACAGCTGATGGTAGCTGGATTAGAGCAGACATAGCTACCCTAAATGAAGAAGGTAATATCAGGGTTGTTATAGAAGTGGTCGCAACTCATGCAGTAGACCAAGCCAAGGCTGAGAAATTGGGTGACATTACATGGTTTGAAGTTAGAGCATCTGATGTTTTAGTAGCCGCAGAAAATCGGCAGTGGGCGAGAGTTGATGTACTGACGTCTGGCAATATAAAGCCATTTCCTAAGTGTCCTACCGACAGAGAGAACGTGCCAGAGATAGACATAGATAGCCAAGACTTCGAGGGAATGAGAGAAACCTTACTTAATAAACATCGCAGGAATTTCCCTTACAAAGGTAGAAGCGATATTTATCTACTTAAGGGGCGTCGTGTTTACAAAGGTAATTGGAAAACAATGAGTGATGCAACATCCCCACCTTCCGATGCCGTAATTTCAGAAGAAGCTAAGGTTTGCCCAGACAGGAAATACGGACACACTTGGAGACAACAGTACATAGTGTTAAATAGGAACCATCCCCAATATATAAAAGGCATTGCTATGTGTTGCTATAGATACACCTGTACGGTTTGCCACCTAACATTAACTGACGTATGGTACACAGATGCCAAAGAAATTGATGGGAACTACCCGTCCTCATACTTCAGTCAAAATTCTAGGTTTTAACCTAGGGCTGTTTATTAAAATCTCTTTTTATGAGTATAAACTTCTATGCCACCGTGTGTAAGTGGTGAAGTTTCCATGTAATCTATGGCAAGTAGTTATGGCGATCACGAATAGGTACTCTACTAGGAGATACTTATTTCAAAGGAATCATACCTATATAAACCAGATCCAATGCAACCAAAAGATAGGCTATTTGTGCTGTCTAAACTGGATCCATCATAATAAAGGAGCCAGTTCTAGGGTAGTATTACTTCTTAATAATCAGCTCTATACGCTTTCTGGTACCAGTGTTCCAATGAACACTTGCCATACTAACGCTGATTTTGAAGCCAAACTAAAAAAATATACATGGATTCCCCAAACAGATAATTCCGCCACGGCCCAACTTTTTTGTACTGAAGAATCATGTTAATAGCGAAACTGTTGAAAAATATGAACATGGAAAAGAATATCCCATTTGTTTTCCTGACCATATGTTTCCTGAAATGATTTACGAATCGGGTGTAGTTTACGCATAATGAATCTCAAAACCTAAAGTGCTATCATTTGCTCATTATGAGAACCTTGATCCTCTCACTAACCGTAAGTTTTATATTTGTTTTGGCTTGTATTGAATCAGCAGACGTACCAACACAAACACCATATCCCACCTATACTCCACAAGCGACTTTTACACCATATCCTGTGCCAACTCCTGAAGTAGTAGTCAAAGAAGTTACAGTTGAGAAGATAGTAGAGGTGGCGGTTACTGCTACGCCTATTTCAATGCCCTCGGATAGTGCCATCACTTGGCGTGATTGCGACCTTTTCTTCTTCCAATGGATTTGATCTTGCGGCGGGAATTCTGGGACCGGCCTTCCTGTACTTCGCTAATCTGCGCAATAGGGCGCTGCTTCTCCTCTCTACGAGCCATTTTAACGGCTATTGCAGCAATCTGAAGTGGATCGTGCCCTATTTCTACCAGTTGGTTAACCATTTGTAATTCCTTTTGATAACGACCACGCCGCAACCAAATCATCATCTGCTCCAGTAACTGCGTTTTCCTATGCTCCTCGATTTCCTCCGCTGTTGGAATTTGTTTTCGCGTGATCTCCTGCTTGGTAAATCCTTCTATCCTGTGCAGGCGCCACAGTTCCTTCATTGTCAATAGGGAAATGGCAATACCAGTTTTGCCGGCTCTCCCCGTGCGCCCAACGCGATGCACGTACAATTCCGTTTCCCCTGGTAAGTCATAGTTGAACACGTGTGAAATATCGTCAATGTCCAATCCCCGGGCTGCCATATCCGTGGCGACAAGTATAGTGATTTGATTACGCCGAAAACGATTCAAAACCTGTTCTCGAGTCTGCTGGTTCAGGTCACCATTCAAAGCCTCTGCAGAAAAACCGCGTCCCATAAGCTCATTCACTAAATCGCTTGTACCAACCCGCGTCCTAACAAATATGAGCGCTCTGGTGATATCCTCAATCTCAAAGAGGCGCGTGAGAACAGCTAATTTATCCTCCTTATTAACCAGATAATATTGATGTTCAATTGCATCAACCGTGAGATGTTTACTTTTAATGGTGATCGACTTTGGAGAATGCATGTATTTATTAGCTATGCTGCCGAGTTCCGGTGGGATGGTAGCAGAAAAGAGAGCGGCTTGACGTTCTGATGGGAGTGTACTTAGAATCTCCTCAATATCCTCGATGAAACCCATGTTGAGCATTTCATCAGCTTCATCGAGAACGACGGTGCGCACACAACTTAGATCAAGTTCCCCCTTATTTATAAGGTCTAGTAAGCGCCCAGGCGTACCTACTACAATATCCACTCCATGTCTGAGACGATTGATCTGCAGGTTATACGGTTGACCGCCATATACTGCAAGAACACGCACATTCAGACGCTTTCCGTATTCATCTGCAGCCTTAGCTACCTGTATGGCCAGTTCCCGTGTCGGAGTCAGGACAAGAGCCTGTATGCCATAGCGGCCTTGTTCCAAGGTTTGAAGAATGGGTAAGATGAAGGCGGCTGTTTTCCCGGTACCTGTCTGGGCCTGACCGATTACATCATGACCATCCAACATCAACGGGATAATCTCCGATTGAATTGGCGTTGGGGTGATATAGCCAAGATCAGATACGGTCTGCTCCAGTTGCGATATTAAACCCAATTGGGCAAATTCGGTTGTCATTATACTCCTATCTACGTCGTTAAAAGTCCACTGCATTACCTGTTCCTTGAGGACCAGGTTCCCTGATTGCTTTCAATAGTTGATCCTGCTTGTAAGTAAGAGTCCGTATGCGGGTAGCCCCTGCAAAATAACCACTATTTCGGTACATACTGCGACTTATACTGCGACTTGGAGAATCACAAACTCCTCTCAACTTAACGAGAGGGCTTCTTTTGTGCCTAAAGTAATGGTGGGCGATGGAGGACTCGAACCTCCGACCCCTTGCGTGTAAATAATGAGGTCACCTATTACACCAAGTAATTGTACGTAACATATCGTACCTAAACAAGGGGTTTAGTGTATCAGTACGTAACATACTGTTAATCCCCGTGGGTCTACAAATGGGTCTACCAGTGGGTCTACCAGACGGAGTACTTTTCCCTTTCCTCTTTCCTAGCCATATGTTTCCTGAAACCTTGACTAAAACTTGCTAATGCTACGCATAATGAATCTCAAAACCTAAAGTGCTATCATTTGCTCATTATGAGAACCTGTTTCCTCTCTTACACTAGTTGCCTATAAGCTCGCTAGCCGCTAAGGACACAAAGCCTCATGTTCCTGGGCACAATACTCTACATTACCATTAACCATCGTCACTAACACATTGAGATTGGGCAGGGAGTCTGGATCGGTCTCCAAGGGGCTCTCAGAAAGAATTATAAGATCGGCAAACTTGCCTGCCTCCAGGCTTCCTATCCACTCCTCCATGCCAAGAGCGTGGGCTCCGTTGATTGTCATTAGGGGAAGGGCCTGTTCAACTGTGATGGTTTCATTCTCGAGCCACCAAGGTGGCTGGCAAACTGTTCCTTTCGCAAGGCCCTGTAAAGCCCACACATAGTCGTCACCGGCAAGTTCCCTTTGGGTAACGAGACTGTAAAGGTGATCCAAAGGCCGAACTGACAGGTATGGGGAGTCACTTTTCCAGGCAATAGGCAAAGTTGGGAATTCTCTAAGGAGGGTTCCGATGGGGTTCACCCAAGTTCTGCCCTCCGTAGTGAGTCCTTCTTCTGGATGTACCAACTCTCCCATAGTGCTAACACCACCCTGAACTTTGTCTATCCAGCAAGTGCCAATCTGCCCGAACATTACGGGTATTATGTTAAGTTCACTGTAACGTTGCCGGAGATCTGGCCTGATGTAAAGATTGTGTTCCATGCGAACCCTAACCGGTATACCAGCAAATGCTTCATCGATAGCGTCTTGCACCAACTCTATGGCTCGATCGCCGATAGCATGGATGGCTGGCTGATACCCTGCATCATGAACCTCAACCAGTATTGTGACTAGTTCCTCCTGAGTCAGGAATGCGTCACCCTTCCGTCCTACCAGCACATAGTCCTTTGGGAGGTCAAAACTCATAGCTGGCCTGAGTCCACACGTCCCACCATCAGAAAAAATCTTGACACCTGGTATCCGCAGCATCCTGTCATGCTCAATGATAGGTGGTTGACCTTGATACCAATGGCCAAAGACTTGACCGCAATTGTCATTGTACGCCAGATACAAATTGGTCCGAACCCTCAAGGAACCTCGGTTCTCAAGACCTTGCAATTCGGATAGAATGGCTTGGTTCGCAAACGGGTTTCCGATCGTTGTAATACCGCCGCGCAGAGCTAGGTCCTGAGCTTCTTCCAGTGTCATATTCCAAAACATCCGTTCGTTCAAGAGATGAGTGTGTGGATCAACGAAGCCTGGTAATAGTGCTCTCCCATTGAGGTCAACCACATTGGTATTCTTCCCACGCAGAGCCAAAATCTCCTCGTTGCTACCCACAGCCAGTATCGTACCTTCCTGAATGGCCAGAGCTTGTTCCAAGGGCCTATCATTCACCATTGTCACTACCACGCCGTTATGAAAAACCACTTCAGGCCCTGCCTCTCTGAGAAGTGATTGCGACTCCGAGTTTGGCTGCTGAACTTGGGTAGAAGTTGGCAAAGCGGTAGGT
>CAUZSC010000014.1:0-24819 GCA_963582505.1 Dehalococcoidia bacterium | reverse complement strand
TGTTTAGATCTTCTTCGATCTTCTTTAAGTCTAGCCGCTTTGCCGTACAATGAGCGTAGGTAATACGGACGCGACTGCCTAGAACGTTGATGGCGCACCAATTCTACAGACTCTACGGAAGGAGAGTAAAAAGGAAATGTCCTTTCTACTGCTATACCGTGTGAAATTCTTCTTACAGTAAAGGTAGACCCAAGACCACTGCCTCTTTTCCGTATGACATCCCCTTGGAAGGCCTGGAGCCTTTGTCTTTCACCTTCTTTGACTCTAACTGTAACTGTAATCCTATCCCCTTGTCTAAAATCTACCATATTAGGGTTAGGAGTTACAGGTATTATAAAATTCAAATCCATCGCTATACACCTCTGTCTATCTCACATTAATTATCGAAAGGGCCTACACATTCTACAGGGATATAATCTATAGCACAAGTATTCACTCAAAAGAAATACTAACCTATTAATTAGTATCCTAAGAGTCCATCTAGAATAGATTCCATCTCTTCCTTAGTAACAGGTCCAGTAAATTTCTTCAATTTATTCCCATTTTGGTCTATAAATATCTTCTCAGGTATACCTGTTACTCCATAATCTACAAGTATATCTCCTTTCGCATCTGGGCCAGACGGATATTCAATATTAAATTCATCTATATGTTTCAATGCATCTGTTTTTCTATCCCAGATTGAAATCCCAATAAATTCCACTCCTTTATCTCTATATTCTAAGTATGTATCTGATAATACTTGAGCTTCTTTCCGACATGGTGAACACCAGGATGACCAAAAATCAAGTACAACAATCTTGCCTTTTAGGTCAGACAATCTAATCTGCGAATCATCGAAAAGTTCCATTGAAAAGTCTGGCGCAGACATACGCTTTATCTTAACTTCTCCAAAAGAACTATTGACTCCCATACCTCCGGACATACTGCCGGATCTTGATAGAGACACTGCTAATAAACAAAAAAACACTACGAATATCAACAACAATAGAGATATAATTACTCTTCTCAGAACCATGTGTTTGATAAGTCTCCTAAAATATGTTGTGCGACATCAAAGGAATTCTACACTCTCGATTCTTTATAATCGAATCCCAGGAATGCAGTCCTCAATTCTTTCCTTTTACTGATATAATCTTGTTCTTCTATACTCCCTTGTTGGAAGAAATCATCAAGATCAGCTATCTCATTTTTAAATAGTACAAATTGATCATTGTTCTGGGATATATTATATCCTCTTGTTATACGCCTGTTTTTCACCAGAAACAGCAAGAATAGCAACAAGGTAATAGAAAATATAAAAGCTATTGCTATAGGTGGAAACCTTTCCCCTTGCATTAAATTAGTCAGGCGATGCCATACTGACGGTTGTGGTAAATTCGTTAGTTCTATTGCCATTGAATCTCCGGAGTGTATATCAGCAGCTTCTAATCTGTGATATATATCTGATCCTAGCGTTATTGCATCCATGACTTCCAATCCCTCACCACTAGCTCCCACCATACCATTCAATACCAAAACCCTGAAGATTTCTGTTCCAAATGGGAAAGATCTCTCTATGAATATATTGTCACCAGCATACGGATAACTATACTGAAAGATTATCTCGTGGTTTCCAGGAGGTATTGGGGCACTAACAGCAAACCCTCTATCTACCTGAAGTATTGATCCTCCGACCAGATTGCTTTGTACATCTAAACCAATTGCATTAGGCGGCAGTGAGAATCGTATAAGATTCATTGGCCCCTGAGTGGACACATTGGCAAGAAATGTTGTATCTCCAATATTCTCCAATGTCACCATCTCCATAGATGTAATAAGAGAATCTTTCTGGTTCACTCCATTAACCACCATAGTATACCCTCGTATTTTTAACAAATCGTTATTTTCATTTAAATCATAAACCTTAATGTCAACATTTTGTCCAAGCATAGAGTAATTTATAGTCTTCGAGTACGGTACCCCCATATATTCTGAACTAATTATGTACATGTATCCATCTTTCGACGGTATACGATCTAATGCGAAATTACCTTCCGTATCTGTGAAGCCTTCTCTTATAACGACTAAGGTGTCTTGATCAAATACTTCAACGCTTACAGCCAGACCTATGGGCCTTTCTCCGTTTTCTGTACCATTTACAATTGAACCAATTATTACAGTTGTATCATTGGCGCTTGCAACAAATACAGCATTCAATATTGAAAAACCCAGTATAAGCAAAGTAGTAGTGTGTATTATCGTTCTATAGTTGAGAATATTATGCATAATAATTCTTATCTACAACGAAAACATATCGGCCAGTTAATATCCATTTGTCCATCGCAATTTGGGCAAATGTTTGTCAAAGTAATTGTTCCACGCGTGCCTCTAATTGTCAAAATATCGTCTTCTATTTGGTTGATTAATTCATTCAGAGAATCTGTTATACGTTCTTCAGACATGAGTCCAATTGCCGCATCCCAGCGCCTATCTTTTAGAATTCGAATGTATTGATCGTTTGATATATTACCAACGTGGTAATCTGATATTGCTATCCTTATTTCTTCGTATGCCTGTTTTTGCTTATTGATTGCATACTCTAAGTCACCCGCAACAGATGGTCCGCCTAAAGTAATAGTGCCTTTTCTGATGATCGGCCATATTACTAGTAAAATAGAAAGTGCTGCTAACACTCCCGTAAATGCGATTATCATATTGCTTATCCCTTTTTAATATCTTACTAATCTGGAACATAATCATTGTCATACAATTATTACATGCCCTTATATTTTCAATTATTGGAAGATGTTACATTTCCTTGCTTCGTTGGCCATAGGGCTATGAGTATACCTAGAAATAGTAATGGCCCTGCTATCCACATCCACATTACCAGTGGGTTAATACGCACTCTGAAAAGTGCACCACCATTGTCCAATACCTCTCCTGGTATGATATACAAGTCTTCTACAAGAGTAGATCTTATTGCAGCTCTTGTAGAAGCCATATTGAAACTAGGGTAAAAACTCCTTTGTGGTTTATACGTGCCAAGAAATGCACCCCCTCTATAAACCTCAACAACTGTGGTAGTTTCAATCCTATCCACCCTATCCCTGACATCATGAGATAGGTATTTCAGTTCATACTCACCTATCACAACGCTTTCCCCTGGTGACAGAGCTATATCTCTTTGGAGGTCATAGAAGCTAGATCCCGCAACACCTAGGGCTAAGCATACAACTGCTAAGTGCACCACATATCCACCATACCTTGGCCTATTACCCGCTATAAGACGGAAAAATGCCGTTAGATAATTTTCTCCAAGACTATGCCTGGCAATCACGCCTCTGACCCATTCTTGCAATATACCTGCCACTACAAAAGAGCAAAGAGTGAACGATAATACAGAGAAAGGCTCTCGAATACCCACTATTATTAATACAGACATCATAGTCAATGACAGTATAAAGGGATAGAATAAAGCTCTCCTAAACACATTCCAAGATGACCTCCTCCATGGAATGTATGGAGCCACTCCCATTAGAAAAATTAGTCCTAGGAACAATGGTCCATTCACTTGATTGTAAAAAGGTGGCCCAACAGTAATTATCTCACCGGTAGTTAATTCAGATATCAGTGGAAATATAACACCCCATAATGTTACGAATGCCACAGCCAACAGCATGAGGTTATTCATCAAGAATGCAGCTTCCCTAGACATTGCAGACTCTAGATTTTGCTCACTCTTCAATGTTTTATATCTTATGAAAAATACAGCAAATGAAACTAATAGTGTCAATCCCATAAACATGAGAAATATCCAGCCCAACGTAGATTGACCAAATGAGTGAACAGACGGTACAGGACCACCTCGATTAATGAACATGCCAAATTGAGCAAAGCCAAATGCTATAATCACTAGGGCCATATTCCACATCCTAAACATACCACGCCTTTTCTGCACCATAATAGAATGTATAAATGCCGTCATTGCTATCCAAGGCATGAATCCAGCATTTTCTACCGGATCCCAAGCCCAATACCCACCCCATCCCAATATTGTATAGGCCCACCAAGAACCTAATAGCAAGCCTATTCCCAGCAAAGCCCAGGCTATCAGCCCCCAGGTCCTACCCGCATCAACCCATTCGTCTCTAGTCCTACCGGAAATCATAGAGCCCATTCCAAAAGCGAACGGAATCGAAAAAGAAATCAAACCAGTCATTAATATAGGAGGATGAATAAACATACCCGGATGAGTCAGTAATGGATTTATACCTTGCCCGTCTGGTGGAATGAAATCCAGTTTATTAAATGGGTTAGCCAACAATGCCATAACGGCCAGAAAAAATATCATAACCAGCATCAATACAAAGTTCACGTGCGGCATAATATTGACTGCTGAATCAATCTTAAAAAATATCGCCAGCGTACAAAGCAGAGACAATGCTAATGCTATAAATAAAAGAGAGCCTTCATTCCCAGCATAGAACGCTACCCAAATATATTGAATATCCATAGCCCTGCTACTATGCGCAGCTACATACTCAACTTGAAAATCCTTAGTAACGAATGCTCCGACCAAGCACGCAGTAGCCACCACCAATATCATTGTTGTAGCGTACGTCGCTTTGTAAGAACTTGCTATAAGTTCTGCCGACCCCCTCCACACCCCAAGCATAGATGCTGAGCCAGAGTATATTGCCAAAGATAATGCCATAAACAAGGCGATGTTACCAATTTCAGCCATGCATTACTCCTCGTATCCTATACTGTTCAATATATCCCATTTTAACTCTTCTCTACATCTGGCATTACATCTTCTTTCAAAACATCAATGTTCCTATCTACAATTTCGAGATAAACATCTAACTCGCCATCAAATTCTGGCATTTGTACAAACAATGCTGAGACAGGCTTCTTCATTTGGTTAATTATAACAATTATCAATAGAATGCCTCCAATACCAATTAGCGGAGGAACTATCCAAACCAATAGATTAAATCCACTCTTTGGGGGCATTGCCAGTATTCCATTACCATACCTGTCTGCAAAGAATCCCAGTACCTCTTCTTCCGTTAATCCTTCTGCCAATTTCTCGCGAACTAAGCCACGCATCTGTTTAGCAATTGGAACTTGGGATTCATCAATAGTTTCACTAGGACAAACAGGGCACATTAACCCACGATCTATGCTTTGGGCCAATCGTTCCTGTTGGTCAATTATAGGTAATTCATTAGTTAAGCATGACGTAGCCAAGAACATAAATGCCATTAGCCATAACAATAAAGCTTTTCGACCCATTCTGTAACTAATCATAAACATTCCTGCGGCTGTACCTGACAGTGGAGAGCTCGTGGAAGCCACCATCCTAGCCTTACGAGCAGACAAACTATAGGGTATTAGCAGGGGAGCACAAACACAACTAGATTAAATATGACCTATTGGCCTTGTAGCACTCGAATGTAGTGTACAACCTTCCACCTATCTTCTTCAGTCAGCAGCTTACTAAAGACAGGCATATTACCTGGCCTTGATGTCTCAGGCAGCGAAGGCATATCATTTTCAGCCATCAAAGCAGCCGTTCTCCCACCCAAACTTACAAAGTTGTATATCTCTTGATCTGTGCTAGCAGCACTTGTAGCAACGAAGTTGGCAGGAGGAATACTCTTATACTTCAGAAGAACCTCCCTCATTGGACCATCCCCTTTACCTTCTAGTCCATGACACGCAACGCAGTTTACGCGATATAGTTGGGCGCCTTCATTCTCTGTGTCACTAGATCTTGCTATTCTAGTATCCAAATTAACTTCCAACACACCCGAACCCGCAGATGCGAAAGGAATACCATCAGCAGGCATAATATAAGGTGGCTCTTGAAACCTTACAGATTGGCTATAATGCATCTCCCTGAATATATCAATCTGGTTAGTGCCTCTTCCTATAGTATTACACCCGGCCGCCATTATTAGCATTAGCATTAGCACTGGAAGGAAAATCTTTAGATATTTATTGTTCAAACCTATCATTATATTTGAGTGTTCCTTTAATCTTCTCTAAGTTAAAACACCAGTTATCTGATCACGTCATCCGCGTTAGCTTTGCGCAGCGCATTTTCAGCTGCCTCTAGTTGCCATTCAGCTTCACATGTGACTTCTATGCCTATGTACCCTTCTGTTATCCTTGTGTCATATGGGCTCAATATAGGCCTAGGCAGACGCGATTCAAATATTATACCCAGTATTGTGAACAGCACAGCACCAAGTAGCGTCCCTTCATAAGTTATTATAGTCATTGCAGGCAACGCCAATATCGGCTTACCTCCAGTGACAAGTGGCCAAGCTATCTGCGTTCCTGCAGTAAGCAGTATTGCAACCGTGAAACCCATCATTGCTCCAATAAAAGGGAATACGTACAAATGATGTTTTTGTTCCCTTTCACCAAAAGCTCCTTCTGGATAGGGACAGCCGGTCAAGACATCAAAGCTGTCTTGTCCTAAACCAGCCTCAGCAAGTACGTCGGTAGCGTCAGCTGCCGCCTCTGCTGTACTAAATAGTCCCAGGATACTTTTATTTGCCATATTCTTTTACCTCTCCTACTATTCCTCTCTTAGAACGGCAGGTACTTTCCTTTTACCAATCTGAATATAATCTTGTAGTATTTGTCCCTCTTTTGCATCACCAATAGGTATCAGTGGAAATATCTTCGAGAAAAGAAGAACGAGCATAGAAACCATACAGAATGAAGCAATCACTATTGTTATTTCAACAGGACTGGGGGTATAAGTGCCCCAGGAAAACGTGAAGCCTTGTTTTCTGGCTAAGCCAGGAACTATTATCAAAAATCGTTCAAGCCACATTCCGATATTAACCGATATTGTAGTTATCAACATCCACTTTATACTACGCCTAACTTTTTTAAACATCCAAGCTGTCACAGGGAACAAATATCCAGTAATCAAGAATATAACAAACATCCAAGACCACGGTGGCGTTAGCATTTGCATCTCTCTCAAAGCTACTTCCGGCGCCTCTCTTGCATACAGACCAAATACAATTTCGATCCAGAAGAAGAAGAACCAAGCTGTAGCTACTACTATCAGAAGCTTTGCCAAAGCATCCAAGTGTTCTGGTCTTATATAGTCCTGCCATTTAAAGAATGGTCGTAGAACTATCATGAAAGTAACAACACCTGATACTCCGGAGTGAACAGCCCCTATAACGAAATATGGAGCAAATACAGTACTATGCCATGCCTCTACGGCTATCGCCATACCAAAGTCCCATGAGACTATGCTATGAACTGATACGAATATAGGAAGTATCACGGCTGAGAGCAGGATACCTGCAATAAGTTGAAGTCTCCACTGCCGAGTTGTACCTCTCCAGCCAAGAGAGAGTACGGTGTAAAGTGGTTTTCTCCAACCAGTAACATGATCTCTTGCTACAGCGATATCAGGAACCAGTGCAATATAGACGAAAAGAATACTACTGGTAAGATATGTAAATACTGCTGCAGGGTCCCAAACCAACGGAGTCCTTATGTTCGGGAATATTCCCCTAGCCCAGTCATACGGAAATACCCAGTAGAAAACACGCCAAGGTCTGCCTGCATGTATGAGTGGCATAAGCATTGCTGTCATTAATGAGAATACTGTAAGCACTTCTGCAGCTCTAGTAGCTGGTCTTCTCCACTCTGCTTGTGTCAGTCTAAGTATTGCTGACAGCATAACTCCGGCATGGCTAATACCAATCCAAAAGACAAAGTTAGTGATGAAAAAGCCCCACAGGACAGGCCTATTAAGACCTGTAGTGCCTATTCCTGTATATATCATGTAAGCTGCCGCACCAAACCCACATAGCACAACTGATCCCAGTGCTCCAATTAACAACCAAAACCACAAGTGATTCTCGTTAATTGAACGCAGAAGGTCTCTATTTATTTCTGCATCTGTGAGTGTTACTCTTTGCTGCATCCGTTTGCTCTCCTGAACAATTATATTTTCTTATTACTTTATTCGGGTTTACCCAAACTTCTCAATTCAGTTTTAAGGAATTTACGTTTCCTCTGCAGTAACATGCCTTCTTTAATTTCCCATATAGAAAGTATAGGTATCAACCTAGTGGCCAACATGTATACTAAAACAGCTCCTGCCAACATTCCGACTATAGTTGCAATGTCAAGGAGGCCTGGCATAGTAGCCGGAGGAGCAACTTTCAATGAATGCAACGATACATCTTCTATAGAGAACGCCGGTACGTATAACCGCATCGCATTACAAAGCTGACCAATCAAAATTATAGAAGCTGCTAAAGTTGGACCCCAATCAGTTTTCCTAACAGCATTCCAAATTAAAATGAGGAATGGTGCTGGAAAGCACATAACCCATGTAAGCATGAACAATGGCCTATATGTATCTACCATTAGGTAATTAAGCACGGCTTGTTCTGCTGGCGTTCGCCCATACCAGTATGTAAAGAAACTAGACCACCAAAAATAGAACCAAAGCAGACAGGTCGCTATCAATATCTTGCTAAGTCCCCAGAATTGGTCAATTTCTATGTATGTACTTAACCCACCGTATCTTCGCAATATGAACAGTGTAACTATAACTGTAGCAATGCCACTCTGAATCCCACTCAAAGCATGGAAGGTTGGAAATATAGCATCTTTCCACCCAGGAATCAGGCTCATAGAGAAGTCAACACTTATCATAGTATGTGCAAATATTAGCATTAAGAAGTAAAATCCACCCAGAACGCCGATCCCAGCATTTAGCAATGTCCATTGTCTATCAGTACCCTTCCAGCCCATAGCGAAGCGCTTATACCTACCGTTATTCGTTCCTGTTTCACTATCTCTCATAGCCGCTATATCTGGTATGGCAGCGAAGTAGAGTAACGCTAAGCCAGTTATAACCAGAGTAAACATCGTAACAGTGTCCCATATATGCGGGCTATTCCCAGGGAAGTCGAACCACAAGCTCAATCTACCCTCCGAGCTTGGCAGAACCCACAACAGTGGTATGTATATAATAAAGTTCAGGACACCAACTATAGCGAACAATTCTGAAACACGTGCAAGAGGCCTTCTCCAATGTGCCTTAACCATTCTAAGGCCTATGGAAACTAGCACTGCAGATTGGGCAGTTATCAGCATATACCCAAATATAGCCGCATGATATCCCCATGTATTTCTATCCCCAAAACCGTCTGCAATTCGCATAACTATGGAGACAATCCCAACTGCGAACAGAACTGCAAGCAGGCTTGTAATTTTCTTAAACTTAGGGCCAGCCTCAGATTGCCTTCTTATGATATCTTCAGCGACCTCTTTCTGAGTTAGGTCAATCACTGCCGGCATTGGTAGATGGTGCAATTCATGCATGCGTAGCAACCTCGTGTTCAGTGTGTATATCAACTTTCTTGAGATATATCACATTAGGTTCGGTCCCAAGGGATTCAAGAAGCTTATAACCTCTCCCACCCTCTTCAAATGCTTCTTTCTTCATCCTAGAGACTTGGCTATCCGGATCTAGCAAATCACCGAACACCAATGCATTAGTAGGGCAGGCTTGTACACAAGCTGGCATAAAGTTGCGCTGTTTCATTTCCTGATCAGTGATATCTTTGCCTTCTTGCCCTTCTATTATCCTTTCGGCTTTATGTAATCTCTGTATACAGAAGGAGCATTTCTCCATAATCCCTCTGTCTCTTACAGTTACATCAGGGTTTAGTTGGTTCTTAAAGCTTTCAGGCCATACTGGCTCCCAGAAGTTGAAAAACCTAACTTGATATGGACAGTTATTACCACAATATCTCGTACCAACACAACGATTGTATATTTGAACATTCATACCTTCATTGTTATGGTATGTAGCATATACTGGACAGACAGTTTCGCATGGAGCATTTTCACAATGCTGGCAAAGAACTGGCATGAAATTAGCCTTAACATTCGGGAATGTGCCTTCCCAATATCTCTCTATCCTTATCCATTGATTTGCTCGCCTAGCCCTAAAGCTTCGTGCATCATTAATTGGAACGTTGTTTTCAGACTGACATGCAACCACACAAGACTGACACCCTGTGCATCTATCTATATCTACTACCATTCCCCATTTATGTCGGTTGCGCTGTTGAACCATTCTCTATTCCTCCTAGTGACAAATTCAGCCTAATGACTCCCCTTACCGTCGCCATTAGGGCCAGTAATTTGCAGTATATACCTCTCCTCGGCCTCATAGGCCTCTACAGTACCTTCCATTTTAGGTACCCTTTCACCATCAGTGTTACCTAAATTCTTAACCTTAACTCTTGTAGCAGCCCACGCCAGTGAACCAGTATCCTTATCTGCCAGACTTGACACCACAGCCAGTACATTTTCACCTACTCCTCCTGAGTATTCGCCTGTGTAATGCCCTTGTCCAAACGGCATAGACACTGTCCATGGAGGAACCGCTGGGTGAATGTATGCAGGGCCCTTAACTGTGACTCCGCCTGCACTCAACTCCAGAACATCAGCTTCCTTTATGTTCATTTCCTCAGCTGTCTCTCTATTTATTTCTACCCAAGCATGCCATGTCATTGACGTAACTGGGTCTGGCGTAGCTTGAAGCCAAGGCAAATTGGCCAGAGAACCATCAGCAATTGAATTAGATATGAATGGTATCAGATGGAACACATCGCTACCTTCACCTTTTTCTCCGCCGAATTCGATCGTAGGCCAACTGGCATCTATAGCATTTACAGTACCAGAAGAGACTTTTGTTGCGTCTACATCCCACCAACCACCACGCTGAAGTACGCCTTGCCAGAAGCCTTCAAATGTAGCCGATTTTACAGACCCCCTACCTTGAGACCAAAGCTCTTGTGCTCCGTTGCGTATCAAACCATGAAGTGTTTTATCATCATCTATACCAAGCTTGGAAACTAGGTCCAATCCAAGGTTTTCACTTAGCTTTATAATTTCGTCAGCAAATGAACTCGCGTTTTCGTTGAACGGAGTAACTACTGGTTGCTGCAAACCAAAGGTTTGATATCCTGGGCCAGGATTTGGTATGTTATCCCCCCAGGTTTCTAGGTAGTTAAGTTCTGGTAGTACCAAATTTGACTTAGATGCCGTCTCATCCATTGAACTAGCAAAAGTTGCAATAAATGAAGCATTATCCATAAGCGATGTAAAGTTCGCATCTTTGATAAGACCATGAGATGGGTTAGCTCCTCGAATAACAACGGCCCCCACTCCAGCACCCGCAAGGTCCTGCCATTCTTTCAATCCAGCTGCCCTACCTTTACTAAGGACGTCATCAGAATTCAATGATTCCAGTGGTGAATCAGGATTGAATCTAACACCACCTACCTTATTAAGGTTGTTCGCAAGTAAGTTTAATGCGTATATGGCTTTAAGATTGAACTCACCACTTGTATGAGCTCCAGCTGACCCGCCACCAATAGCCAAACTCGGTTGGTTTGACGGATCTACGAAAGCATGTGCCAGATCCTCAATCCTGTGTGCATCTACCCCCGTAGCCTTCTGCACATCGCCATTTGCAGGATCAAACGCTGAGAGGTAGTCAGATCCTTCCCCATCAGTAAGTTTTGATACTATTGCAGAAGGAGCCAAACCATCCCTTATTATTACGTAAGCTATACTTAGTGCCAACACCCCTTCACCCCCTGGTTTCACAGGAACCCAGTCATCGGCATTTGCAGCTGTCATTGAGAATCTAGAATCGACATGGACATGAGTCCCGCGAACTGATCCTCCTTGCCTAAACTCTCCATAGCCAGTTGAGTATCTCACTGGTGATTGCCAAGTAGAAAGGAAGTCTGCCCCAAAGGATAGAATGTATTTGGAATTAGCTATATCGAAGTCCGGAATCCTACTCTCTCCAAACACTGCTTGAACAGCATTCCCGAGATTGCCTTCTTCTACGGAACTGAAAGCCTTGTAAGTGGCCCCAGAACCCTTAGTGAATTCATCTATTAACAAGGCAAGATGCCCATTCAAAGGATCAGTTATCAAAGTGATATTTTCATTTTTTAAGTTTTCAGTCAGTATTAAGCGAGCTTCATCCCAAGATATATCACTAAACTCTCCAGACCGCTGGGACCTGTATTTTGGAGATGCTAGTCTATCAGGATGATAGAGAGCCTGTAATCCAGCC
This sequence comes from Dehalococcoidia bacterium, assembly GCA_963582505.1. Classification (GTDB taxonomy): domain Bacteria; phylum Chloroflexota; class Dehalococcoidia; order Lucifugimonadales; family UBA2985; genus UBA2985. The sequence goes on along the minus strand of CAUZSC010000014.1, from coordinate 12,671 downwards.
TCACTCCTAACACTATGCTTCCCTTGGTTAGTAGGATAATCCGGGTTACCTTCAATTTTCTTGGCACGGCCATCTACGACTCTTACAATCACGCCAGATCCGGCGTCTTGCCCACAAACGGTTGCGTACCAATTATCTCTGCCCAGTGCCAATTCCTCTGGCATCTCAACTGGACTTACTATCTGAAGCTCTTCGCTAGGTATATTACAGCCGTTGAAAACAACCGCTCCTAGTGCAGATGCTCCTGACCATTTTAAAAACTGTCTTCTGGTTAAACCCATCTATATAACACCTATTCTTAATAGTGACATGTAGTACAATCTGTAGGTGCATTGTTTGCCCTATGACAATCAACACAATCACCCATCTTAAGACTTCTAACTTGTTTAACTTCAGTCATTGTCCCAATTTCACCATGGCAAGTCGAACACACAGCAGAAGCCACCATGGCTTGCTCACCTGAAGGTAGTATGTTACCAGGTTGAGTAAAGTATCTCATATGTGCCTCATGTACGAAACGCACATGGTCAGGCAACCTATGAACTCTTTCCCATCTGATCGGTGTCTGACTGTCCCATGCTTCAAGCAGTTTCTTAACTTCTGGCAAGTCGCTCCCTACAGTTTTATGACAATAAACACAAAATTCTACTGGAGGGACACCAGCGTATGGACTTTCAGTAACTGCTCTATGACAGTATATGCAATCTAACCCTAACCCATTCATCTCTTTCCCTTCCAAATCCAGCTTCGGATTACCCTCAGAATCCGTCAATAGGCCAGTGCCTGCGTGTACAGTGTGAGGGAATGCAACTGGTTGTTCCGGAGAGCCCCCGAAACCGAATGCCTCAAAGGGAGTGCCCCACCATGCCTTTAGCACAAAGCCTAAGCCTACGGTGGTCACCAGTCCGCCGACGCCCAATGCTATCACCAGACCTAAGATGAATATGTATTTCTTTCTTAACAATTTAGAGAGACACCTCTTACATTATTTTGTATTCGTTTAATTATATCCAGAAACGATCCCAAACGTTCTCCAAGATTCCTGCTCCAGAGAAAAACTTGAACAAAGCAAATGCTACGCCGGCAAGTGACCCCATTGCGCCATAGTAAAAGAATCGTCTAAATCTATTCAGACTTTCTGGAATGTGTCCTGTGATAATCAGGGAAGGTATTATGGCATGGGCCATAAGGAAGTTGAAACCAAAACTTACTGAGAATAAAAGAAATAGCCAAAGGAACTTGAGCCATCCGCCAATTTCTCTCCAAGTGTCACCAGTAATGTACTGTGGATCCATGTTCACTCTCTAGTTATCTTAGTTTTTAGTATCAGTCAATTTCAGGAACAACCAAAAGATTCTATTAGATAGACTTACAAAATGTAAACCCTCTAATTGAGGGATTTATTCTTTAATACTCAAATACACTTTGCAATAAGTTTCACGTAGTGTACAATTCGTATGTAGCGTTAGTCAATAGATTTCCACTTGCTTTAGGAATAAAATAGTCAAGACTCCAAACTAAGTCAAAACTACGGAGGGACACAGTGGCAGAAATATCAGAGAATCGAACTACCCAGCTTACACGTAGGGACTTTATATCTAAATTCTCCCTTGGCATCGCTGCGGCAGCCACATTCGCCACTATTACAAACAAAATTACAAACAAATCTAGTGCGAATAGATCTGTAGATTTCGGACAATCAATATTCACACCCCGCCCAGGATCCAGATTGAAATTCTGGGGAAGATGGTTCGAAAAATTCAGACTTCGATAAGTTACAAATTCCGCATTAACTTAATTGCCTACACTTGAAACTGTTACCCCGTACTACTGGCAATTAAGTTTAAACTGATGCGTTGCCAAATTCCCTACATCTAATTGACGTGTATCTGGCTCACTGATATACTGCTGATTATTCTCAGTTGACGTTTGACATTGATCAGTTGACCGCTGGGTAGTATTTATCAGTTATCATATCCGCTCTGCGTTAAGCTAGCTGGAAATTGGATTCTAACGGTGAATTTGGAATAAAAGGAAATAACCTTGAAACTATTTGACCACGGTAAACGTACATCCAATCACAACCTACTAAAACTTACTTCTGTTCTGTTACTATGTTTGATTCTTACTGTGAATTGCGTTACCGACCAGGATGGTATAGATGCTGACCAGATTCTGGCGTCAATAGGCAATGCTGAAGGGGACATATTAGCCACAGTTGAAGGGAACATAATTGTTTACTCCTCAGATCTAGGTACCTTAAAAGCGGATCTTGAAGGAAAGTCCGACAGTGATACCGAACTAGATGTAGTACTTAAATATATTAAGTCCCGCGACCGTGTAGACTGCATAATAGAAAAGATTGACGAAGCAAATACTGAAAATATGTCTATCAGCTGCTCCGGTATGGTAGTAGTTGAGACTAAAGATATGCATGGTATAGAAGGGATGAGCAAGCTATTAAGTTCTATGCCAAACCAAGATAAGACTAGTGGTGACACTAGACATTTACTAATGGAGTATCTATACAGATGGTCAAATGCTAAGAAAATAACCAGAGTACAAGACAGTCTGGAACAAATGGAGCGATCTAGGAACATCCCGTTGTTCGGCAGCGTAGTAGAAAAGATACATAAATTCCCTATCCTTTATGAAGGTAAAGAACTTATTGCTGCAGATGAGACAGATGCTCTGCTGATGAGAATTAAACCCATGCCAGACGATGAACGACGCTTATTGGTAGAAAATCACCTAAGGGAAACTAACATACTAAACTAGTTGACTAGTATCCTACATCATCGTAGCCAGAAGTTGAGTGTGTGGAAATTGCCAAACACTCGATATTTCCACTAAATTCTCCCAAATTCCTTTTCGAAGTACTTCGAGCTTATCTGAATCATTGTAGGTCTACCATGTGGGCATGTATTTGGTTGATCACAACCTTCTAACGATGTTAATAGGTTTTCCATTTCTGTACGGTCCATAATATCTCCTGAACGTACTGCAGAATGACATGCTAGCGATTTTGTCAATTTCTCCTGCCATTCGAAATAATTACCACCGAATCCAATTTCCTCCAGTATTTCCATGAAGGCTTTACCGGGATCAAGATTATTAAGATGCACAGGAACTGATCTCAACACATATGAATTACCCCCAAAGTGATCTAGTGTGAAACCTGCTTTATCCCAATCCACACCATGTTCTAACAGGGAATCCATCAGGTGCGGTGGTATTTCAACTATAACTGGGTTAAGTAATCCTTGGACATGTACATCACCATTCAAAATAGCCTTGCAAATTTTCTCATACAAAACTCTTTCATGAGCAGCATGCTGGTCTACAAAGAATAAACCCTCAGGACCATCTGCAACGATATAGACTTTATGTGACTGACCAATAACCACCATAGATGAAACTGCAGCTTTAGGTGTATACCTTTTATCTTCAAAAACAGTATTTGAGAATATAGATATCGGTTGCTGTGGATTTGAAATAACAGTCCTTTTCCAAAAATTAGAGCCAGCATCTACTCGATCTAGGTATGGCGCAGACCCTATTATAGGCAACTGAGCAAATGCCAAAAGCGAATGGCGAACTGCCTTCTGCACTACAGAAAAAACCTCACGCTCTCTCAAGAAACGAACTTCCATTTTCGCGGGGTGAACGTTAATATCTATGTCTTGTGGTGAAATATCTATATTGATTACAGCTAACGGGTGCCTTCTTTCTTTGAGGAATCCGTGATACGCCTCTTCTACTGCAAAAGATAGAGATCTATTTTGAATAGTCCTATTATTGACCATTATATGTATATACGATCTATTAGACCTTGATATATCTGGTGGGCTTATTAAACCATGAACGATTATTTTATTGTCTGTTGTAAACTCAGGTATATCTTGCTCAATTTCTATGAATGACTTTGCCGTATTGTGCCCATATATATCAGAGCAGACACTCCTCAACCCCCCAGTCCCAGAGGTAGAGAAGGTTTTCTTTCCATCCATAATCAAAGTGAATCTGACAGATGGAAATGACATGGCTATCTGGCGTATAACAGATTGTATCTTGTTGCCTTCACTAGAAGGTGTGCTCAAGAATTTTAACCTTGCAGGCACTTTATGAAACAGATGTCTAACTGCTACTGATGTGCCTATCGGACTAGCGCTTGTTGAAGTCTTAACAATTTGCCCTTCTTCTACTTCTACAAATAACCCTGCAATATTGGCACTATCTCTGGTAAGTAAGTTCACTTGAGCTACTGCCGCAATACTTGGTAAAGCTTCTCCACGAAACCCAAGTGTCCTAACAGATTCCAAATCATCATCGTTTGATATTTTGCTAGTGGCAAACCTCCGGAAAGCCAATGCAGCCTCATTAGGTGGTATACCAACCCCATTGTCGACTACGCTTATTGAACCAATCCCGCCATCTACAACATCAATTGTTATAGAAGTCGATCCTGCGTCAATTGAGTTCTCAATTAACTCTTTTACTACAGAAGAAGGTCTTTCAACTACTTCACCTGCAGCGATTTTGGAAGCCATATGGGTGGATAAAACCTGAATCGGCATATTAAATTCCTCTATAAGTCAATTTACATCCAATACCTCAGGTGTAGTAAATTCCATCCCCCGATTAGCACTGATAGATGAAATTATCTGGTACACTTTCCACATATCTCTATCATCCAATTTTTCGTATACATATGGAGTTATCCTAATGCCACCGAAAGCTCGTGTTATATCCAAATAGTCATCTATGATTATGTCTGGCCTTGGGTTAACGCCGAATTCTTTCAACCTCCTCTCGTAATCGAAAAGTGGTTTATGAAAACAGTCTGTAACATACTCCTCCAAACCATGCCTCCGGACTTCAAGCCACCTTATCCCAACTCCGGACCATACATAAATTGTATGTCCATCTTCCTTTAGTTTCTTCAAGTTTTCAGTTACCCCAGGACGCAATCTACCGTCCCAGGTTATAAGAGTATAATCACAGTCAAAAAATATGTTCATATCAAAATCCATTCAATTATATTTACTACACCTTCTGTGAATCAAGTATACACAATCCCAATTACTCAGGAATTTTAGCCTTACTTTGGAGTTCATAGAGTATGTTGATCGCATCTATCGGTGTCATGTTCGCAATATCTAAATCTAACAACTTTTCTATGGCAGGATGTGGTATTGAGAAGAGTGGCTTCTGTTTAATTACTGAGGGCATTCCTTCTATTTCCAATTCCCCCAGTAAATCCCATGCCCTCTTTACAACTGAAGGTGGAAGACCAGCGAGGTGAGCAACATGAATGCCATAACTCTTATCAGCTCCACCAGGAATTATACGATGCAGAAACACTACCTCACCGTCATATTCCGAAACCGCAACACTATAATTCCTCATCCTTGGTAAAAGCTGGGATAACTTTGTGAGTTCATTATAATGAGTAGCGAATAATGTCTTACAACCTAGCCTTGGATCATTATGTATATACTCAGCGACTGACCTAGCAATAGCTAGTCCATCATATGTGCTAGTCCCCCTACCTATCTCATCCAATATTATCAGTGATCTTGGAGAAGCATGTCTGAGTATGGCCGATGTTTCAACCATTTCCACCATGAATGTAGATTGACCTGTAGATAAATCGTCTTGCAATCCAACTCTAGTAAATATCCTATCTACTAATCCTATGGAAGCTGCCTCCGCTGGCACGAAACTACCTATTTGTGCCATCAATACAATCAATGCCACCTGCCGTATATAAGTAGACTTGCCAGACATATTTGGTCCGGTCAGTACTATTAATTGAGACTCGTTATTACTCAGATCAGCGTCGTTGGGTACAAACGACCCTGCTTTTAATATCTTATCTAGGACTGGATGCCTTCCATTTGTAATCTTTATACTACCTGACTCGTCTAAAATTGGTTTAACATACGCATATTTTGATGCCACTTCAGCAAATGAGGAAAGAACATCTATATCTGCAATGAATACAGCGATGTCATTTATCTTATCTATAAAGCCAACCACCTCTGAGCATACGTATTTATACAAAGAGTTCTCCAACTGCTCTATAGCTCCCTGAGCATTCAGAAGTGTTTCTTCAAACTCTTTGAGTTGAGGTGTTATAAATCTTTCAGCATTTACAAGAGTTTGCCTTCTAATGTAATCATTAGGCACATATACAAGGTTGGCTTTACTAATTTCTATATAATATCCAAATATCCTGTTATAACCTACTTTGAGTGACTTAACTCCTGTCCTTTCGCGTTCTTCAGCTTCTATTAATGCTATATGATTCCTGCTACTTTTCCAAATATCTCGTATCTTATCTAGTTCAGATGAAAACCCAGTTTTTATTATTTGAGGCTGTGAACTATCATGGACATTAACATCTTCCAGTGAACTCTCTACAAGAGATATAACTTCCGTACAGAGATTTAGTTCTCTTGTAACGAATACTGAATAATTATCAGATTGTCGTAATATATCTTCAAGCCTAGACACTGCCACCAATCCATTCTTTAGGGATATCATTTCTCTAGGTATAGCAATGCTGCTTACTATTCTGTTCAATATGCGTTCCAAATCTGGAACGTCTTTCAGTGCTCCTCTAATATCTTCTCTCAATATTTGATCGTTACATAAAATATCCACTATACTTTGACGGCGCTTCAGGGCATCTATATCAAGTAGCGGTTGTCCTATCCAAACCCTCAGCAATCTGCCACCCATCGGGGTAGCTGTAAAATCCAAAGTACCTAATAAGGAATGGGATCTATTACCCCACCTTTCACTCTGGAATAATTCTAGATTGCGCCTAGTTTGAGCATCCAAAACCATATACGAGTTAGGAGAATAACTCCTTAGATCCGACAGGTACTGCAGAGACGCAAATTGAGTTTTCTCAATATAGTCCAATATTGCAGTCGCAGCCAATATAGCCAACGGTTTGCTATCAATACCAAAAGGTTCCAATGTAGCAACACCGAAATGTTGTTTTAATTTTCTACCTGCTTCTTCTGTCGAAATATCTGTTTGATTTTCTATAACAGTCACCATGGATCCAGGTGAAGAAAACGAATTGACACTATCTGCTCGCATTAGTAATTCGGTAGGTTTTACACGGTCCAATTCTAAACGAAGATCATCCATATTTATTTGAGTAACGAAGAACTCACCAGTGCTTATATCAACATATGAAAACCCTGCTTCATGACTCCCTACGATTACAGATGCTAGATAGTTATTGGAGCTCTGATCCAATAAATAAGATTCTAATACAGTCCCCGGTGTCACCACTCTAGTCACAGCTCTATCTACAAGTCCCTTGCCTGAGTTACTGTCTCCAAATTGTTCGCATATCGCTACCTTGTAACCAGCTTTTACTAAACGTGCTAAGTAGTTATCCAGAGAATGATATGGAATACCGGCTAAGGGAACCCTGTTCCCTTTGCCCAGCTCCCTCGACGTCAAAACTATATCCAATAATTCAGATGTTACCTCTGCATCTTCATCGAATGTCTCATAGAAATCGCCCATGCGAAACAAGAGAATAGCATCCATATAATGCTTCTTAATGTCTAAATATTGCCTACGAATTGGTGTTTGGAGATTCATATGAAAGTCCTGTTCACAAGAATAAATGTAGAAACACCATAATAAGAAACAGCTTAGCCGTAGAGGCTAAATTTCTATCAAACAAGAATGTTGAACACTCACCAGTAAATCTATATTGAGTCTAAGGCTATATTGTTATGCTTTTATCTTGCTAATCTTTACTGCACTAGCATCCAAAGTTGGCACCTTAGACATAGGTTCAGGTTCTTCACTCGAGTCCAGAGATGTTGCAAGGTCAGCAAACAGAAAGGTTGCAGAGGCGGTTCCAGTAAAGACTATGTCTGTTAGACTAGCCTTCGCCTTTATTGTTTTGTTTCTAGAAGTTATTTCTAGCCAGTCTCCGTCGGCTATACCCAAGCTTGCAGCATCAGATGGGTTTATTTCAAGTAGTTCTTCCCTCTTTACACTATTACGTTGCCCAGATACCTCTACAGTTAGTTCCCTCCGTGGGTCATGTAATATGCGACCCGGAAGGAACACAAAAGGATAGTCCGTATCAGTCATAACCGGTGCTTCTGGCGAACTCAAAGCCATAAATAAAGCCTGCCTGTTTTTAAATCCGGAGGTATACAATATCGGTGTTCCTAAATCATCTTTAGCCTTACATGGCCATTGCAAACCATTATTCTGGCCAGCAGAAGCAGGCAGTAACTGACTAGGTAGAGGGGATGCACCTATGACTATGGGAAGCTTACTAACACCAGATACTAGCCTACCATAAGATATACCAGAGTATTCCTCAACTAAGCTTGCAATTTCGTCCAATATTTCAGCTGGGCAATGGTACTCAAAGCCCTGGCCTTCCATGGCGTAGCCAATCTGCGCTAGTATCCACCAGTCTGGCATTGCCTGAGTATTCTGTGTCTCCAAGACTTTGGTAAGTGGTTGAACTCTACGCTCTAAATTTGTGTAGGTTCCTTCCTTTTCCGCAAATGTTACAGATGGCAATATTACGTCAGCAGATTCACTTAATGCAGAGAGGAAAGTGTCTTGAACAACTAAGAAGTCCAGCTTCTTTATCACTTCTTTTACATCCCCTACAGACCCGTTGTAGTAAGAAAGACTATCTCCTACTATAAGCATCGCCTTAATTTGTTCTTTCTCTACTGCACCAAATATATCTACTATCCCTAGACCCTGAGAAGTTGGTAAATCCACGCCCCATAATGTAGCTACATCGGATACTGACTGATCTCCTACGGATCTATATCCTGGCAGATAATCTGGCACACAACCCACATCCCATGACCCCTGATCGTTTGTACCCGGCCTAAGAGGATAGATGCCAGAGTTGGGTTTGCCCAAGTTCCCTGTTAACAATGATAAATTAGTTATAGCCTTTACTAATTCCTCACTATGGGTCGAAGGTATGGTATCAAGAGCATAGACTATGGATGCTGTATCACTCAGAGCGAACGACCTAGCTGCTTTCCTGATCTCTTCTTCAGTTACCCCAGTAATTATTCCTACTTTAACCAAATCGTATTGCCACAACGACTTTTTAAGTTCTTGCGTGTCATTACAATTTGAGTTTATAAATTCCTGATCCTCCATAACTTCATCTACTATTACACGAAGGATTCCTCCAACAACAACTGCATCTGTACCTGGTTTAGGTCTTAACCATTGAGTAGCATACCTAGTCAATTCTACTTCTCTTGAATCTATAACAATAAGTTTGGATCCATTCTTGGCAGCCCTTTTTATCGGAACTGACACGACGTTATGTTCCTCTGTAACGTTAGTGGAAACTGCAAGTATACAAGAAGAGTTTTCCAAGTCCCATATAGGGTTAGTAGCCCCATTGTAACCAAGGGCTTCTCTCAAGGTTCGTGTCATTTCTGGTTTTAGATTTGTACTGTGATCCACATTATTTGTTTTCATCACGGCTCTGGTGAATTTCTGCAGGAGATAATTCTCCTCGTTTGTGCCTCTATATGATCCTATGGATGCAAATTGATCCCCAACATAGTTATTAAGATTATGTACTATGTATGCTATTGCTTCTTCCCATGTAGCTTCTTCTAATAGATCCCCATGTCTTATTAGTGGGGTCTTTAATCGTTCTTTTCTGTTAACAAAGTCAAACCCGAATTTGCCTTTGAAACACGCCTGCCCATGATTAGCTTCGGCGTCAAGTTCAGGAATTGCACGAATCACTTTACCGCGTTTGTTAACCTCAAGTTTCAATTGGCAGCCCACTGGGCATAAGGAACAGGTAGTAGAGACACGATCAGTAGCCTTTTCCCATTTATATTCCCTCTCTACCAACGCGCCCACAGGGCATACATCTATACAAGAACCACAGAATTCACATCCAGATTCTAGTAGTGACGAGCCGTGTGATGGACCAATCAATGAGACTCCAGATCGCTCAGTGAATGTTATCGCACTATCCACTCTAAGTTCTTCACAAGCCCTGACACAACGTCCACAAACTATACAAAGGTTTAAATCCAAATCGAAGAATGGGTCTTTATTCTGTATTGGTAGGTTCCGATATTTGTATGTAAGAGGAGTGGTAAGCTCCATTCCTATGTACTGTGTTGTATCTTTGAGTTCACATCTTTCATTTTTGGGACATGATACACATCTGTCAGTTACTCCGACATGGCGCAAACATATATCCTGAGGGCCACATAACTCTATCCTATGACAAGTAAGACAGCCATGTGGATGTTCAGATACAACCAATTCCATAATACCTTTCCGTGCATCCTGTATCTTATCCGTCTTTGTCCACACCACCATACCTTCGGCAACGGGTGTAGTACATGATGCTGGCGTCCCCCTGGCATTCTCCACCTCTACCACACACATTCTACAAGCACCAAACGGCTTCATTCCAGGATAGTAGCATAGGTAAGGTATATATAATCCCGCATCCATAGCCGCCTGTATAATTGTCTTACCAGGTTCTGTCTTTACTTCGTTCCCATCAATCTGTAGGGTAAGCTCTCCAGCCATAACCCTCCTTATATTCTAAGCTCAAGTGGTTGAGCCGAGGTCCATCTAGATCTAGTTCTCTGTGGGGTTATAATAGGACCTAAACATTGACCTGTCCTACATTTCTTCTCTTCCATGTGCTCTGCAAATTCTTCTGGGAAGAATCTTAGTGCAGATTGGACTGGATTCCAGCCCAATTGCCCATGTCCACAAAGAGAAGTCCCAGCCATATTCTGACCGATATTCCGCATAAGTTCCATGTCGCCTGGTCTGCTTTCAAAGTTACAAATACGCTCTAATATCTCTATAATATTAGTCATACCTAACCGGCACGGAAAACACTTGCCACAAGATTCATACTGGCAAAATGCTATAAGTAAACGTGTCATGTCAACCGCACATGCCCTATCATCCGCCGCTATTATTCCACCCGAACCAAGTATTGCTCCGGCCTGAGCCATTGCCTCAAAATCCAAGGGTATGTCAATCTGGTCGGCACTCAACACACCTCCCAGTGGTCCTCCAGTCTGAAGGAATTTTAGACTATGTCCATCTGGTGAGCCACCTGCTATATCTTCTAGAATTTCCTTGAGAGTAATTCCCATTGGTACTTCTATCATGCCCGGACGAGTTATATTACCTGATAAACATAATATAGCAGTTCCCTTGCTCCTCTCTATTCCAATGCTTGAGAACCATTCCCCTCCTTTGGATATTATTTCCGGTACATAGGATAGGGTTTTTATGTTATTTATATTAGTTGGTAATCCCCAAACTCCAGATTGGGCTGGAAATGGAGGTCTGAAGCGCGGCATTGCTCTTTTCCCTTCTATAGATTCCATTAACGCTGTTTCTTCTCCAGCAACGTACGAGTCTCCAGTAAGGCTCACTTCCATGTGGAAACTGAATGAACTACCAAGTATATTATCTCCTAATAAACCTAGTTCATAACAATCATCAATCGCCTTTTGCGTCCTAGTGATGGGACCTTCGTGGCCATGCCTAATGAAAACCACACCATTACTAGCTCCGGTAGCGTAACCGGCAAGTATTGTACCTTCCACCAGTGTATGAGGATCACTTTCCAGAATACCTTTATCGTTATAAGCTCCTGGATCTCCTTCCTCACAGTTACACAATATATATTTTACCGGACCAGGAGATCCAACTAGAAAACTCCACTTCGTACCGGTTGAGAATGCAGCCCCACCTCTGCCTCTTAGGCCAGAATCCTGAACTTCTTTGACAACATCACCAGGCTCCATGCCGAATATAGCTTTATTAAGAGCTGAGTATCCACCTCTAGCTATGTATTGATATATATCAGTCGGATCTATCTCACCACAATTCCTCATAGCCACTCTGACTTGGTGTTTCCACATAGGCAAAGAATCTAGGGATGGTATTCCATTAACTGGTGTATTTCCTGAGTATGCAAGAGCCATATCTTGTGGCGGCTCGTTATTTACAAGGTATGATTCCACCAACTGAGCAACTTGATCAGGTGCCACATTCTTGAAAAATATCCTAGACTGACCTGGCTTAAGAATATCAACCAACGGCTCTGCGTAGCACAGGCCAATACACCCAACTGGACTTATATTCGCGGATATACCTCTTTTATCTAATTCACTTCGTAGTGATTCCAAGACGTCATCAGCCCCAGCGGCATCACCACATACTGCTGTTCCGACGCGTATCCACGGTATATCTCCAGACTCAAGCTCTTGATATTTTCGGTTCGATAGATTTAATAGTTCTGCAAAGCTAAGCATATATACTCATCGCATTTTTATTCGGAATTATTACTCCGTAGGTTACTAATCATATCAGATACCTTTTGAGCCAAGGCATCACCCTTAAGTCCTCCAAGCGCCTGTGAACCCAATATCTTACCGTCTACGTGTACTACAGGCCCCTGAGAACAGGCTCCCAAACACGTATTATACTTTAGTGACACTTTCTTATCAGGTGTGTCACCTTCCTCAGTCAGACCCAAAGCGTCTAGTGTATATTTAAGTATATCTCTTGAACCCAGAAGATGACATGTTGGTCCCCAACAAATCTCTACCACATGTTCACCCGGCGGAGTA
>CAUZSC010000013.1:0-25961 GCA_963582505.1 Dehalococcoidia bacterium | reverse complement strand
AACGCCATTGCTGTACATTCAATATGCCATCCAGGTCTTCCTGGGCCCCACGGACTATCCCAAGAAGGTTCATCTGGCTTAGAACTCTTCCAGAGTGCAAAATCCAAAGGGTGATCCTTTTTCTCAGTTAATGCTGAGTTTGCCCAGTCAATCATGGACTCGAGTGTCCGATGGCTGAGTTTTCCATATTCTGGATCTTTTGCAACTCTGAAATTGACATCTCCATCGGTTGCATATGCATACCCTTTGTCTATAAGGGTAGATATTATTTCGATGATCTTTGGTATCTCAAGTGTTGCCCTGGGGTAGTAATCAGCTCTTTTGATATTGAGGGCATCCATTGTTTTAAAGTAGTCTTCTATATATCTGGATGATAGTTCTTCTATTGATATTCCTTCGGTATTTGCTCGGGCTATAATTTTGTCGTCCACATCTGTAAAATTCTCTATGTGTTGAACTTCATAGCCTTGATATTCTAAATATCTGCGGAGAACATCAAACATAACATAGCTTAACGCATGACCAATATGTGTTTCCGAATACGGTGTTACCCCGCAGACATATATCTTTACCTTATTATCATTACCGTTAGGCTGGAAAATTTTCTTTTGTGCACTAAGTGTGTCGTATAGAATCATTTGATTTCCTCTAGAGTTACAATAGCATACGCTGCTATGCCTTCGTTTCTGCCAATGAACCCCATTCCGTCATTGGTAGTGGCCTTAACATTTACGCGGTGTTTTTCAACGTTTATATCTTCAGAAATTTGATTACACATCATATGACTGAATTTGGCCAGCCGAGGCTTCTCAGCGATTATTGTAGCATCCAGATTAAGTACCCGCCAACCAGTTTCTATCAGTTTCCTGGAGATGTTTGTTAGGAATATTCTGCTTGAGACACCTTTGTATTGAGGATCTGAGGAAGGGAAATATGATCCTATATCTCCTAGACCAGCAGCACCAAGCATTGCATCTACTATAGCGTGAATAAGAACGTCACCGTCACTATGCCCAGCAAGACCTTTTTCGAACTCTATTTTTACCCCACCTAACCACAATGATAAATCAGGCTGTAGCCTATGGGCATCGTACCCTATACCAGTTCTTATACTCATTGACAACCCCTTATCCTAAGATGATGTTTTTCCACTTAGTATTAATTCCACGATATTTAGGTCGGCGAGGGTTGTTAATTTTATATTGTCGTATGATCCCAAGAATATCTTAACATCTACACCTAAATTCTCAACTAGGGCTGAGTCGTCTGTTGCATCTTTCCCGAGATTGGTTTCATGAGCTTTACGAAGCAGGTCAGATCTAAATATTTGAGGGGTTTGCACATTCCATAGTTGTTTTCTTTTAGGTGTGGCTATTACCACACCACTTGCATCTACTATTTTTATAGTATCTTTTGTCGGGACTGCAGCTATAGCTGCTCCTGTTTCTCTAGCTGTATCTATTCCTCTGGAGATTATATCACTTGTTATGCAAGGTCGTGCTCCATCGTGGACTATAATCCAATCACAGTCAGAGAGATTTTCTAATCCTAATCTAACGGATTCTTGTCTATTGGCACCACCTATGCACAGCGTAACCCCCCCCCCCCAGTTACCATTCTCTAAGAGCTGTTTTCCTTGGTTTAAGTTTGACTTAGATAAGACTATAACTATTTCTGTGATTATAGAGAACATTGAAAATGCGGAAATTGAATAGCTAAGTATTGGCTTGCCCAATACTGGTGTAAATATCTTATCTAATCCACACATTCTTTGGCTTTCGCCAGCAGATACTATAATTACGCCTATTCTGGGTTCGTTCATTTATTTACCTAAGAAGAATTCAATCATGGTTTGCAGCAAGTTTTTTAATGTTTAAAATGTCCAATCTAAAGGAAGCCTGAACCTCTAACTATTATACTGGATTGACAAGGGGATATGTAGACAATTTTACAGTAGAGTTTTAAACTTCGTAGAACTCTCACAGATGGGTAGACTTAGGAGGATAAATGACTGAAATTAAAAAAACACCAGATGGGATCGAAATTCCACCGCCAAGTCCAAGCGATGTACTTTACGAGAAAAATGACGGAGTTGCGAAGATTACTCTAAATCGCCCCACTGTTCTCAATGCTATGAATAAGAATGTCCAGCGACTTCTTTATGGCTATTTAGATCAGGCAGAAGCGGATGAAGAAGTTAACGTAATTATACTTACAGGTTCAGGCAGGGCATTTTCTGCTGGAGGAGACTTGTACGCATATTTGTATCCTGACGATGATCCTGCTCCCAGTGGAACAGATGTTCACATGAAAGTTTGGGAGTTATCGAAGCCGGTTATAGCTGCAGTAAGAGGTCATGCTGTCGGTCAGGGATTCGAACTTGCGGGAGTTTGTGACATAACAATTGCAGCAGAGGATGCCAGATTTGGTGAAATACAAATAAGGCATGGGGGTACTCCTCCAACTTTGATAGTTCCATTCTTGGTAGGCCTAAAAAAGGCAAAAGAAATACTTTTACTGGGTGCACAAATAGGTGCAGAAGAGGCACATAATATAGGCATAGTGAATCGGGTTGTTCCAGTGGATAAACTTCAAGAAGAGGCAGAGAGCATAGCTAAAAGGATAGCATCCTTGCCGCAGGGTACTGTTCGCATGGATAAGATGCTTGTGAATAGAGCATATAAGATAGCAGGTATATTGGAAGCAATGGCATATAGAGATGATACGGAGATCAAAAGCATATTAGAGGAGGCGCAAGATGATAATCTAGCTGCCGAAAGGCGTAAGCTGATTAGCGAAGGTGGATGGGGCGCTTTTAAAGAAACCCGAGATGTTGGATATGAAAAATAGAGATTGAGGAAACTTAGGATTATCTGTGATCAGCCAGAAAAGAATCTAGAATCTCATTGAATAAACCCGGGAATTCCCATTGAGGGGAATGCTGGGCTTCGGGTATAACTGATAATGTGGCGTTGGTTATGAGTTGTGAAAGATTAATTGAGTTTTTCAGCATTGTTTCTGAATCTAACTCTCCACACAAAATGAGAGTTGGTGATTTGATGTTTTCGATTTCCTTATCTATCCCATCTTCTATCTTGAAATTTTCACTTATACCAATGAATGAATCCACTGACATTTTAGAAAGACGAATCAGTTCTTCCTGTAATCTTTCCACTGGGACCATAGATGTATTTGGTTCAATTGGATCCTGATTTGCAACAGCTTCCATGCCATGGATTTCAGCTATATGTAAACGGTTTTCTATCCAAGATAAAATTTTCGCATCTTCCTCTGCCTGGATGCCTAAAGAACTACTTGCAAGGGTGATAGATTGTATTTTTTCAGGTATCCGGAGGCCTATGTATTGTGTGATACCACCACCCATTGAATGGCCTGCTATATGAAATCGGTTGATATTCAAATACTTTAGTAGAGATATTATATCCTCGCCCATTGCTATTCGTGTGTACATGGATCGATTTCTTGGTGATTCAGATAATCCGTGTCCACGTAGGTCCATTGCCAAAACACTGTATTTGTTTTTGAAATAATTTATTTGATGATACCAGTCACTTATATCCCCGGTATAACCGTGTACTAGAACAAGGTATTCATTGGAGTTACCTTGCATCTCGTAATACATTTCGATTTCCCCGACATTGTGATAGGGCAATTAACAATTCCTATTCATATGTATTTCAGTCTATGTTAATTTATAGATGGTTTGAGTGTAATGGTAAAGCTTTTCTGTGTATATTGGACAAAGATGGAATTCGTAATATTATGACGATATTCAAGAATTGTATTGATAGATATGCGTGTATGCTGTGTATGAATGCATAACTTACGGGGACTTATGCAACCTATAACATTAAGTAGCATTAAAATAAAAGGAAGTGAGGGTTTTGAATTATGCCGAGTATTAATACTGTAAGAGGCCCAATCGATATAAATGATTTGGGCTTTACATTAATGCATGAACACTTATGTAATACGTCTGCAGGTATTCCTAAAGCGTTTCCTACGTTAGTTGATAAGGATGCTGCTGTAGAAAGGGCACTAGCTTTTCTAGGTGATGCTGAAAAAGAAGGTGTCAGGACTGTTGTGGATGTGACTACTATGGATCTGGGCCGGGACATGGATTTAATCCAGAGGGTTGCCGAAAGGACAGATGTAAATATTATTGTAGCGACAGGTATTTGGATAGATGTTCCTAGGGCCGTGGATCGTGGTGTGTCTGTAGATAGATTAGCAGAGGCATTTATTAGAGATATAGAAATCGGTTTGGATGGAACTACAATCAAACCTGGAATCATAAAAGTTGCTACGGATGAGAAGGGCGTAACCCCTATCAATGAGACTATCTTAAGAGCGGCAGCAAGAGCATCTAAACACACCAACGTGCCAATTACTACCCATACTTCTGCTCCAGATAAAGTTGGCATAGAACAAATTAGAGTATTCGAAGAAGAAGGTGTGGACTTTAAACATGTCTATATTGGGCATAGTAACGATACAAATGATCTGGAATATTTGTCGTATATTGGTAATAAAGGGTGCACAATTGGAATGGATCGTTATCCAGGTGGACGACTTGGCGGTTTGCAATGGAGAGAACGAACTCAAACTGTAAAATCCCTAATTGATATGGGGCTAGTAGACAGGGTTACCTTGGCGCATGACTATCCTATGACCACAATGCTGGAGGACGAAAGAGAGGTAGAACGTCAAGCTGATGGATATAACCCAGACGGAATAGCATTCATAAGCCGATTTGTATTGCCTTTATTGAAGGAATGGGGAATAACTGAAGAGCAGATACATACTATGATGGTTGATGTGCCAAAAAGATACTTTGGCGGTTAGCTCTCCGATAATGATATCCGTAAGATAAGTGAACCTCGCACTTGCAATTAGGATATAGGATATTGACACTATACGTGTGGTTTCCTATACTTACGTTCTCATTAGCAGTCTTAGGTGAAGGCTGCTAACTATTATATGGGAAAAGACAATTGAAGGAGGGAGAAGGTGGATAGAAAGTATCAGCCTTTTGGTGATCGTATACTGGTAAAGCCAACGGAGAGAGAGGAAGTAACGTCCTCTGGAATAGTGTTGCCTGGTACAGCCCAGGAGCGTCCGCAGGAAGGTTCAATAATTGCCGTAGGACCAGGGAGAGTAAATGATGATGGCAAGAGAATAGAATTGGACGTTAAGGTCGGAGACTTGGTAGTCTATTCCAAGTATGCTGGAACCGAAATAAAAGAAGATGGCGAGGATTACTTAATTCTGAGAGAAAGTGATTTACTGGCCAAGCTTGGATAGAATTTTGGAAACCAAAGAATCAAAGATAAGTATAATGGGAGGGATATAACATGGCTAAGCAACTTACATACTCTGAAGACGCTAGGAAAGCTCTTAAAGCTGGGGCAGATAAACTGGCCAATACAGTTAGTGTAACACTTGGACCCCGGGGTAGGAATGTGATACTTGATAAGGCTTTTGGAGCGCCGTTAGTATGTAGTGATGGTGTGACTATTGCTAAGGAAATAGAAATTGAAGACAAGCTTGAGAATATGGGGGCTCAATTAATAAAAGAGGCAGCTAGCAAAACTAACGATGTGGCTGGGGATGGTACCACTACTGCTACAGTCCTAGCTCAGGCCATAATTGAGCATGGCTTTAGGAACGTTGCTGCAGGGGCAGACCCTATGGCACTGAAGAGAGGAATTGACAAAGGTGTCGTTGCCGTTAGGGATAGAATAAAGGAAATGGCTACTCCTGTGGACGGTAAAGACCAAATTGCACAGGTTGCATCCCTGTCTGCTCATGAAACTGAAATAGGCGACCTGATCGCTGAAGTCATGGAGAAGGTTGGCAAGGATGGAGTAATTACAGTAGAGGAATCCCGAGGAATCCAGTATGAAACCGAATATGTAGATGGGATGAATTTCGATAGAGGTTTTATAAGTCCCTACTTTATTACTAACGCTGAGAGAATGGAAGCAGAAATAGAGGATCCATATATTTTGATAACGGATCAGAAAATAGCTGCTGTATCGGACATAGTTCCAGCCTTGGAAAAGGTATTACAGATTACAAAGAATGTAGTTATTATTGGAGAAGATATGGAAGGAGAAGCATTAGCTACGTTAGTTGTTAATAAACTTCGAGGCACACTTACTCCTTTAGCAGTTAAGGCGCCTGGTTTCGGAGATAGGCGCAAGGCAATGTTAGAAGATATGGCCATATTGACTGGAGCTACATTGGTTAGCGAGGAAACTGGCCGCAAGTTCGATTCCATATCCGCAGAAGATTTTGGCAGGGCTAGGAGAATAGTAGCCAACAAAGATGAAACCACTATAGTAGGTGGAATGGGATCAGAAGAGGCTATTCAAGGAAGGATCAATGCTATAAAAGCACAGATAGAGGAAAGTACATCTGATTATGATCGTGAAAAACTCCAGGAAAGAATGGCTAAGCTAGCAGGTGGTGTAGCAATCATAAAAGTGGGAGCTGCAACTGAAATAGAATTAAAAGAGAAGAAAGCTAGAGTTGAGGATGCTCTATCTGCAACTCGTGCAGCAGTGGAGGAAGGCATAGTAGCTGGGGGTGGAGTTGGGTTGGTTAGAGGTATGGAAACGCTGAAGGACCTCGATGTTGTTGGAGATGAGTTAACAGGTGTTCGCATACTTATGTCCGCAATGGAAGCACCAGTACGCTTAATAGCTCAGAATTCTGGCCATGAAGGGTCAGTAGTTTTGAACGAAATAAAAAAAGGTACTGGCGACTGGGGATTTGATGCGGATAAGGAAGAGTATTGTAATCTTCTTGAAAGAGGGATAATTGATCCAGCAAAGGTTACTCGTGCCGCAGTTGAGAATGCTGCCAGTGTAGCAACCATGTTACTTACCACAGAGGCAATGGTAACTGATCTCCCTGACAAGGGGTCTGCTCCTCCAATGGGTGGTATGCCAGATATGTACGGAGGGATGTAACCTCTTAGTATAGAAGGCTAAATTACAAGAAATGAGGAGATCTCCAATATAATATTGGAGATCTCCTCATTTTAGTTAATGATTATTGGTGGTTACTATTGCGATATTATCGCAGGACATGAAGGATTTCATCTTTCCAGGATGGGTTTTTTTCTGCCCACGCACGTATTAGTCCAAATGATCCAGCCAACATCATATCTCCGTGAGGCGTGGCAAAATACGGATTTAGTGTAGAACCCTCCAAAATGTTTCGCATAGGTCCTGTTACAGATAGGAAAAAGTTTTTCGGCCCATTCTCAATCACAATAGAGCCATGGCCGTGGTCGTTCCATATTTTGTCATTATCTAAATCACCACTTACTAAACTCTCTATATAATTCTCTAGAGCTGCTTTGCTCAGGAGGTGAGTATGATGTTCAAATAAACCTTGTATAGTATTGCCATTGAGATAGAATGCTAACGTGTGTTCGTTACCAAGATTAGCAACCACTTTCAACCTTTGAGATGCTACATATTTATCTTCAAGAGCACCCAACACAGCAGCTTCTGCTGTATTCATAAGTAGCATGGGAACGTTTAGATTATTTCCTTTGACTACTGACTGCATGCGTGTCATATAATCAGGCAGTTCGTTGGGTAAATAACAGGAGGCGACGATATCTCTACCACCGGAGTTTACTTGATTTCTGAGATGGTCAAAGCGAAATTTGCGATCTGAATATCCAGGAGGGGAATTCCCATGATCGAAAACTGCTACTGCGATAGCATCCCAGTCAGGAGGTATAGCAAATGAACCAAGAGCATTAGTTACCATTGCAAGATCCAGGTCTTTTAGCTCTACTTTTACTAGGTCTTTGAATTTATCGATTTCATCATCATTTATTAAAATTACACCCATTTCCTGAACCACATTCATGTCATCGTTAAAAGTGGTTGCTGCTTCTCTAGTTGCGTACAGCGGGAGACCTGCACCTATATGAGATATCGCAGCGCTAGTAGATGGACCTCCACCCATGTTTACTCCGGTAAGGACGAGTCCTTGGTTTTTTTCAGTTGCGTGATTGATGCGTTGAGCAGCTATCCATGTAGGTGAGGGCATCACCATTTTTAAACAATTTTCTATAGTTTTGGACGAGTCAAAAAGTAGAATGTCTTGAGTTCCTGTTCCAATGTCGAGGGCTAATATTTTCATTATGCTTCCAGATAATATTTAAAAGATGGCTTCTACTATAATTGATTCTACCAAAAAGTTAATGACTTCTCATAGACATGTGCATACTTAAATATGTCTATACTTGACTAGTATTGCGTGCAGTGATAGATTGCCTTCGAATTATTATTACCCTATTCGTTAGGAGGAATTGAATTGCTAGATCAATATAGTTTGTATATTGCGATCGGGTCTGGGGTTGTAGCACTTATTTTTGCTGCGTTTCTTGCACGACGGGTTCTCAATGAGGACCAAGGCAACGACACAATGAAAGATATTGGAAAAGCTATTCAGGAAGGAGCTATGGCGTTTCTTGGCAGAGAATATCGCACTCTGGCGATATTCGTGATTGCTGTAGCTGCAATAATGGGAGTTATTCCTGACCTGGGTATTGAACCTGCTATTGCATACGTCGTAGGAGCTGTATGCTCTGCAACTACTGGCTTCCTAGGTATGAGTATTGCTATAAGAGCTAATACACGTACCGCAGCAGCATCTATGGTAAGCCTTAACGCAGGTCTTAAGGTTGCGTTTTCCAGCGGAGCTGTTATGGGGGTATCTGTAGTAGGAATAGGCATTCTTGGTATATCAATCTTATATATTATTTTTCAAGATATAAACACGGTTGCTGCATTTGGATTTGGAGCTTCCTCAATTGCATTGTTTGCTAGAGTTGGTGGAGGTATCTTTACGAAGGCAGCTGATGTTGGCTCGGATATAGTTGGTAAAGTGGAAGTAGGCATTCCAGAAGACGATCCACGTAATCCAGCTACGATAGCAGACAACGTCGGCGATAATGTTGGGGATGTAGCAGGAATGGGTTCTGACCTTTTTGAATCTTACTCATCGTCAATAATAGCGACTATTGCTATAGGTACATCTGTGGCTACTAGTGCCGCATACGATGCACCTTTATTGGTTTTGCCGCTAGTCATCGCTGGGGTAGGAATAATATCATCTTTGATAGGCACATTTTTTGTTAGCACAGGAGGAGAAGCTTCTATGAGCAAGCTTCTCTGGGCCTTAAGGAAGGGAATATATATATCTTCTGTCCTTGTAGTCGGAGCTTCATATGTAGTTATACAATCTATGGATATAGATAATGGGACTGGTATTTTTCTGTCAATACTTGCAGGTTTGGTTGCAGGAAATGTGATTGGTTTTGCTACAGAGTACTATACATCCTATGAGTATTCTCCAACTAAACGTATAGCTGAGGCGGCTCAGACAGGAGCAGGTACGACGATAATAGTTGGATTTGCTACAGGAATGATGAGTACATTGATTCCTGTTATATCTGTTATAGCTGCAATATTGATATCCTTTGCTCAAGCTGAGTTGTATGGAGTGGCTATTGCTGCAGTTGGAATGTTGTCTACTCTAGGTATTACATTGGCGACAGATGCATATGGTCCTGTTGCTGACAATGCCGGAGGAATTGCAGAACAATCTCATCTTGATCCAGAAGTTAGGGAAAGAACAGATGCTTTGGATTCATTAGGCAATACCACTGCTGCAACAGGCAAAGGTTTTGCTATTGGCTCTGCTGCTCTTACTTCCTTAGCTCTTTTGTCAGCTTATTCGCTGGCGATACAGCCAGATGGTGGATTGAATATAAATATACTTGAACCAAGTATTCTAGTTGGTTTATTTATTGGGGCATTACTTCCATTTATCTTCTCAGCTCTAACTATGCAAGCAGTGGGTACTGCTGCTTACGCTATAGTTAATGAAGTTCGGAGGCAATTCAGAGAGATTCCAGGTATCATGGAAGGCACAGGAAGGCCAGATTACGCACGATGTGTAGATATATCTACACAAGGTTCTCTAAAAGCTATGATGTTGCCAGGAGCAATGGCTGTTATAGCACCGCTAGCAGTAGGTATGCTGCTAGGTCCTGAAGAACTTGGGGCTATGCTTGTAGGTGCTATTACGTCAGGGTTCTTGCTGGCGGTTACAATGGCTAATGCAGGTGGAGCTTGGGACAATGCTAAAAAATATATTGAGGCTGGTAACTACGGGGGAAAAGGTTCTGAAACACACAAGGCAGCAGTTACAGGAGATACAGTTGGCGATCCGTTTAAGGATACTTCTGGACCTGCCTTGAATATATTGATCAAGCTTATGTCTATCGTGGCATTAGTCTTTGCTCCTATCTTCATTTAGTTATTTCTTGGCAATAAATGTGAAGTGCTCCAGTATTTTTATAATATATTGGAGCACTTTGTTTTATGAGGGCCTGTTGTTATACAATTCATATATTAGTAGTGCTTTATGAATGAGAGGGAGTATCAAAATGCATGCTGCAGTAATAAGTGAACCAGGGGGGCCAGAGGTTTTTCGCATTCAGGAAATTCCAGACCCGACTCCTGGCCCAGAAGATGTATTAGTAGAGGTTAAAGCGACTGCTTTAAATAGGGCAGATCTTCTGCAACGTAGAGGTAGATATCCTGCTCCCAAAGGTATAAGAGGAGATGTGCCGGGGCTGGAAATGTCCGGTATAATATTGGCTGCAGGGGAATTAGTTGAAGGATTCTCAGAGGGAGACAGGGTTTTCGGTTTGTTAGGAGGGGGAGGTTATGCTGAGAAAGTCATCACGAATTTCAATATGATTGCCAAGGTTCCAGATAATTTGACATTTAATCAGGCAGCAGCTGTTCCTGAGGTTTTTATAACCGCATATGATGCTCTTTTCAATCATTGTGGACTTGATATTGGTGAGTCCGCTTTGGTGCATGCGGTAGGTAGTGGAGTGGGTACTGCTGCTATACAACTAGCGAAAAATATAGGAGCAATGACTTTTGGTACAGCTGGATCGCAAGAGAAATTAGATAAAGCAAAAGCTCTCGGACTTGATTTTGGTGTTAATTATAATGAAGAAACATTTTCTGAAGTTATTAAAACGAATACAGAAGGAAGAGGAGTAGATGTCATTCTAGATGTCATTGGGGCTCCTTACTGGGTAGATAATCTTTCGTCATTGGCCATCAAAGGGAGGATGGTAATAGTAGGCACTTTGGGTGGAGCAACTCAAGAAGTTAACTTAGGTTCTTTGATGCAAAAAAGGTTGACAATCCACGGCACTGTATTGAGAGCTCGTTCTATACCCGAAAAAACAACTCTAACCCAGCAGTTTATAAAACATGTGTTGCCATTACTGAGCGATGGGAGAATCGAGCCTGTCATAGATAAGGTGTTTCCACTTCAAGAAGTCTCAGACGCCCACATTCACATGGAGAACAATGCCAATTTTGGAAAGATAATACTGTCTATATAAGGATTTACGATTCAATTAATACGGGATTACTTAGTTTTAAGGATCCAAAAATTAACTTCAACCTATACCACTAGTAAGGAATGGATTAGTAAGTTTTTCTCTCGCGATAGTTGATTCACTTCCGTGACCAGGGTATACCTTTGTGTCTGTTGGTAGTGTCATTAATCTGGTAATTATGTTTTTTATGAGTTGGTTTCCGTCTCCGCCTGGCATGTCAAAACGACCAATACTTCCCTGAAATAATGTATCTCCGGTGAATACCGATTCACCTATGTAATAACATACACCACCTTGAGTGTGCCCAGGGGTTTCAATTACCCTGACGTTAATATCACCTAATACTATAATATCGTCGTGTTTGACATAAAAATCAGGCTCTGGAGGGTGTTCAAAGTCTGGCATGACTTGTTTTATCCAACTATTATCTCTTTTTAGCATGTCAGCATCTGCTTGATGGATTCCGTACTCTGCACCAGTAGATTGTTTTAAAGAGGCTACCGCACCAATATGGTCTCCATGCCCATGTGTATTCAATATGTACTTTACATTTAGGTGTAGATTTTCTATCTCTGAAATAACTCTTGCAGGTTCTCCACCTGGATCTATTATTACTGCCTCTAGAGTTTGTTTAGATCCAATTATATACGTATTCTCTATTATGGGACCCACTACCAAAGTTTTAAGTATCATATATAATTCTCCTTGTAAGTTAGTAACATCAATTTTTAGTAAATACAAGATGGTTGTCAAGGGCTTATTAAATTAAGGGTTTTAGATAGCTAACAAAAGTTGTAAACTTCCTTTCAATCATTTTAGACTCGGAGGCAGTTGTGGCTCTTATTCCTGAACAAGTTGATATGAATAAAATAGTGTCTCTCTGTAAGCGCAGAGGCTTTGTATTTCCGTCTAGTGATATATACGGAGGGTTAGGTAGCACATGGGACTATGGTCCATTAGGAGTTGAACTAAAACGTAACGTTAAAGATGAATGGTGGAAGAGCATTGTGCATCGTAGAGATGATATGGTTGGTCTAGATGCAGCAATATTGATGCATCCCCGAACTTGGGAAGCTAGTGGACACGCTGAAGGTTTTACTGATCCGTTAGTCGAATGCAAAGAGTGTCACCGGCGATTTAGAGAGGACCACCTAGAAGGTGTAGATCATTGCCCAGAATGCAAAGGAGAACTTACTGAGGCTCGACTTTTTAATTTGATGTTAAAGACATTTCTGGGGCCAGTTGAGGATTCTGCTAATCAAGTTTGGCTGAGGCCAGAGACCGCGCAGGGTATATTTGTAAATTTTCAAAACGTTGTAGTTTCCACAAGGAGAAAATTACCATTTGGCATAGCTCAGATTGGGAAGTCATTTAGAAATGAAATAACTCCAGGAAATTTTGTGTTTCGAACCAGGGAATTTGAGCAAATGGAGATAGAATATTTTGTAAAGCCTGGCACAGATGAAGAATGGCATCAAAAGTGGTTACAAGATAGATTGAAATGGTATAAGGATTTAGGTATAAGACCAGAGAATCTACGGATAAGAGAGCATGAAGGTGACGAATTAGCACATTATGCAAAGAGTTGCTATGACATAGAATATAAATTTCCATGGGGATGGTCAGAATTAGAGGGGATTGCTAATAGAGCAGATTTCGATTTAAATCAACATCAACAGCACAGTGGTCAGGATCTTACTTATTTCGATGATGAATCCCATGAACATTATATTCCCTATGTTATAGAACCTTCAGGTGGGGCAGATAGGGCTACTCTAGCTTTCTTGGTAGATGCATATGATGAAGAAATAGATTCGGAATCTAAAGATGTCCGCACTGTATTGCATCTTAGTCCTGCTATAGCTCCAATTAAAGTGGCAGTGTTGCCGTTAAGCCGTAATGCTAGGTTAGTACCTAAAGCACGTGAAGTGTACAGTTTGATACGTGAACATTTTCCATGTCAATACGATGATGCTCAATCTATTGGAAGAAGATATAGAAGACAGGATGAGATTGGTACACCTGTAGCGGTTACAGTTGATTTCAAAACAATAGAAGAAGACGATGCTGTAACAATTCGAGATAGAGACTCAATGAAACAATCAAGGGTACCAGTTTCTGATTTGATATCAGCATTGAAAAAGCAATTGAATGATTAGAAAACAGTACGCATGGCAGGAACCTTATCAGGGCATTATGGAGGTGGAATATGAGGATTTTGCACTTTAGTGATGTCCATATAGGGGTAGAAAGTTATGGGACCATAGATCAAGAGACTGGCTTGAGTGCCAGACTGGGAGATTTCCTTTCTACTTTCGATGAAGTTGTAGAATTTGCAATTAATAAAGAAGTGGATTTGGTTTTATTTGCAGGAGACGCTTATAAGAGCCGAGACCCATCTCAAACACATCAGAGGGAATTTGCAAAGAGGATTGCTAGAATAACTCAGGCCGGAGTTCCTGTATTTTTGCTGGTTGGTAATCATGATATTCCACACATATCGAGTCGTGCTACAGCCTTAGAAATATTCCCAACACTGTCAGTCCCATTTGTTACAGTTGGGGATAATCTTAAAACATATAGGATAGAAACATTATCTGGAGTGATACAAATAATAGCCCTTCCATGGATTAGAAGGAGTACATTTCTTGCCAGGGATGAAACACGCAGTCTGAATATCGAACAGATTAATCAGCAGCTACAAGAACGCGTCACGAATTTAATATTGAGAGAGATTGATTCTCTAGACGAATCAATCCCTGCTATATTGACGGGTCATGTTTCTCTTAATACAGCTATGACTAGTTCAGAGCAATCTATGTTATTGGGTAGAGACCCAATATTGATGCAGAGCACCATTGCCAACTCGAAACTGGACTATGTAGCCCTTGGGCATATTCACAAGCATCAGGTTTTGTCATATAACCCATATATTGCTTACTCAGGTAGTCTGGAGAGAGTAGATTTCGGAGAAGAAAAAGATACTAAAGGCTTTTGCGTTGTGGATATAGATCCTACTGGTACTCAAGGTAATCGATTAGTAGGATTCAATTTTCAGACTGTAAGTGCTCGTAGGTTCATAACAATAAACGTTGATGTGAGTGTTGGCGATGATCCCACAGAGAAAACTTTATTAGCGATTTCTAAGCTAGATATCAGGGATTGTATTGTTCGTGTGAAGATAACAATGCCACAAGAAGTTGAGGCCTTGCTTCGAGAAGATCAGATTCGAGAGAAATTAGTAGACGCTAAATTCATTACTCCAATTGTTAAAGATGTAGAGAGAAGCAGGCGGACACGCCTCGGTAATATTACAGTAGAGATGTTAACCACACAGGAAGCACTGGAATCTTATTTTAAGATAACTAAAGTAGATCAAAACCGTAGAAAATTGCTAATGAGATATGCTGAAAACCTTATAAATGATGAAGAGATCGATGCCTAAGTGTATAATAAGAGTCTGCTATGATAGCATTGCAAGAACAATAAAGTGATAATGGGAAGTAATCCTTGTCACAATCTGTAGAGGTTTGAATTGGCTGAGATAGAGTTTAGTCAACCTGCTGAGTCCCCGGCCATATTGGGTAAGTATAGCTATGAAATTAATCAAGCCTTATCTGAAGCGTTATCAATTAAGAACATCTCTTTACTAAATATGTTGCGATATCATATTGGGTGGGTTGATGTCGATGGTTTACCTAGGGCATCTAATCAAGGGAAAGGACTACGCTCATCATTGTGTCTTTTTTCTTGTGAGGCTGTTGGGGGGAGTATAAATGTTGCATTACCACTGGCTGCTGGTATTGAATTAATACATAACTTTTCGTTGATACATGATGATATTCAAGATGGTGATATGGAACGTAGGCATAGGCCTACAGTATGGGCTAATTGGGGTAAGCCCAAAGCTTTACAGGCAGGAAATACAATGAGGGTTTTAGCAGACTTGGCACTGCAAAAAGAGGTAGAGTCAATCGGGAATTTCAATCAAATAGCCGCATGTAGCCTAATCTTAACAACTGCATGTTTGGACATGATAGAAGGCCAATATCTTGATCTTTATTTTGAAGGTAGAACGGATATAGATTCAATAAAATATTTGAAGATGGTATCTCGCAAGACAGGGGCATTAATTCGGTGTTCGATGGAGCTAGGTGCTATAGTTGGTAATGCAGATCATGAAACTGTGGGCTCTATGGCACTTTGTGGTAGCTATATGGGTAATGTGTTTCAGATAAGAGATGATTATCTGGGTATTTGGGGATATGAGAAGAATACAGGGAAATCCATAGGGAATGATATCAGGAAAAAGAAAAATTCTTTACCTATAGTTTTTGCCATGGAAAAAGCCAGTGTTGGCGACAAAAGATTTATACAAGAAATATATGGCAAATCATATATTAAAGATGATGACGTTGATCACGTCATGTCAATTTTGCATAAAGTAGGAGCAAAGGAATATGTTCAGGAATTAGCTGAAACGGAAGCCGCTTTGGCATATAAGGCATTGGATGAGGCAAAATTGATAGATGGATCCAGGGAACAAATAAATGAACTTATTAGATTCTTATTATATAGAGAGAATTGAGTATATTGATGGATACTACTAATAGTGATTTGGAGAACTTAGGCGAATATTCGGGTTTAGAGAAAACTTTAGATAAGTTATTAAGTCCAGGTGGGTGCCCCTGGGATAGAGAGCAGACACATGATTCCTTGAAGAGGAATCTATTAGAAGAATGTTATGAGCTCATTGAGGCAATAGGGAAAAAAGATATACCCAATATGGTAGAAGAATTGGGAGACATTCTTATGCAAATTGTTTTCCATATCCATATTGGTCAACAATCTGGTATGTTTACTGCGAGGGACGTTTTTGAAAATATTAACCATAAGCTGATACGCAGACATCCTCACGTATTTGGTGAAGGTGAGACTAGAACTGCTGAAGAAGTTAAAGTTCAATGGGAAGATATAAAACAAAAAGAGAAAAAAGATTTATCTAGTGGTTCTAGATTGGATAGTGTGCCCAAAACCCTGCCTGCTTTGGCATATGCACAATTGGTTCAGGATAGAGCTCATTTGGCAGGATTTGATTGGGATAATTACAGCGGCGTATTAGATAAGATAGCAGAGGAAATAGACGAGTTAAATGAAGCTCAGACAGAAGACGAAAAGGCTAATGAAATGGGAGATGTTCTGTTTTCTTTAGTTAATGCCGGACGGTGGCTTGGTATACAGGCGGAGGATTCTTTAAGGAAATCTAATGCTAAATTTAACAGGCGGTTCACATATATAGAAAATACCTCTAGAGAAAGAGGGTTGGATTTTAAAGATCTAACAATGAGCCAAAAAGAATCTCTATGGAACGAAGCAAAAGAAATTGTGGGTTGATGATTTAGTGGATGCATTTTTGGTACGGCACACACGAATATATTAAGTATGAATGTATTCGTGTGTAGCCGATAAACAGAAAATATCAGTTGTTCTCTAGGGCTTCTAATATACTGCCTGGAGTTATGGGCAAACTAGTCATGCGTACTCCTATAGCACTATAAACTGCATTTGCTATAGCAGCTAGCGGTGGTACTAATACGGTTTCTCCAACTGCCCGAACCCCAAATGGATGTCGGGGATTTGGGTTCTCGATAAGCACACATTCTATGTTAGGGACATCCAAGCTAGTTGGCATTCGATAGTCTAGGAACGATGAATTTGCCATGACTCCATCTTCTGTGTAGAAATATTCTTCATTAAGGGCCCAGCCTATACCTTGTAATGCGGAGCCTTGCATTTGACCCTCTACATAAGCTGGATAGATAGCCTTTCCACAATCTAGGAAAGTCGTGTAACGAACAACATCTACCTTGCCAGTTTCTGGGTCAACGTCAACGTCTACAAGATGGCCAGCTAATTGGGCACCTACTCCACCTTGACGATCCGAAGCTGAGGCAGTTATTGGTCCACCTGTGTCCATAAGTTTTGCAGCAAGTTCTTTGAATGTAATCTTGTCATCTGTATTCTTCATACATATGAAAGTTCCATCTTTGAAATCTATGTCTTCTTTTTGCACTTCCCAAATTAGGGCCGCCCTATCGCTCATTTTTTGGATTACGTCGTGAGATGCTATTATTGCTGCCAGCCCGGTGTCAAAGGTTATACGGCTGCCGTTGGTTCCGCCAGTATAGCCTACCGAATCCGTATCAACTATCGACGGGTTCACGTCACTAGCTGAAATGCCCAGCACTTCGGCAGCCTGCATTGCAACAGATGTTCTAGTGCCTCCAATATCTATAGACCCTGAGATAAGATTAATGGTTCCATTGGCATTTACATTAATTGTTACAGAAGACCCACTTCCGCCACCGTTTAGTCGGTATCCCACAGCAGATCCTCGACCACTATATTTACCATTTAATTTGGCAGTGTAGTGAGTGTGGTTTTTCATTGCTTGTTCTACGCTTTCAGGGTCGAAGTTGGAATGGAGAACTCCATTTGGAGCCCTATCTCCATCGTGCACTGCATTCTTGATCCTGAATTCCATTGGATCCATCTTGAGTTTTTCTGCAACTTCATCTATTACAGATTCTACTGCAAAGACAGATTGTGGTTGGCCAGGAGCTCTATAAGCTGCAGTTTTCGGTTTATTGACTACAATGTCATAGCCGTCTACGAGTAGGTTGTCTATCTTGTATGGACCGAAACTGCTCATCGCTCCACCTGCCACAGGAGAACCCGGGAAGGCCCCTGCTTCATAATATAAGTACAATTCTGCGGCTGTGATAAGGCCATCCTTGTTTGCTCCAATTTTGCACTTCATGTATGTACCAGATGTAGGGCCAGTTCCTTCGAACACTTCTTGGCGTGACATTGTTATTCTTACGGCACGCCCACTTTTCTGTGAAAGTATTGCCACGACTGGATCAAGGTACGGGGATTGTTTGCCGCCGAATCCGCCACCTATTTCCATAGGGATCACCTTAACCATTGACTCAGGTATTGCTAGGATCTCTGCGGTAGCTGAGCGTATAGGGAATATACCTTGCGTAGAAGTCCATATTGTTACCTTACCATCTGGTGCATAGTATCCGGTGGATGTTTGAGGTTCTATATATCCTTGATGGACCATTTTTGTATGGAATTCTCGTTCTACAATTACCTCTGCATCTTTGAATCCACTTACTAAGTCACCTCTTTTGAATTGGACTTGATCAGCGACATTGCTTCTTACTCCGGTATCATCGCCCATGCCGAATCGCTCAACCCTGAAACGAGTAGTCATATTCTCAAGTAAAAGTGGAGCATCTTCTTTCATAGCTGCTTGCACTGAAAGTACGGATGGTAACACTTCATAATCTACAGATATTAATGCCAGTGCTTCTTCTGCGATGTGTTGACTGGTTGCGGCAACGGCTGCTATCGCATGTCCTTTATAAAGAACCCTATCAGTTGCCATAGTATTTTCTGATGACATACGGGCACTTGCTCGAGTAATTGAAAAATCCAGATTCCTATCCTGAACTATAGGGAAATCCCTGGAGATACATACTGCTTTAACTCCCGGTAATGCCTCTGCTTTGCTAGTATCTATGGAATTTATCTTTGCATGGGCATAGGGACTTCTCAATATTTTCCCATGTAAAAGTCCTGCAATATCTACGTCGGCTCCGTATCGGGCCCTTCCAGTAACTTTATCTACACCATCATGGCGGATTGGATTAGTTCCAATTACTTTGTAGTTGTCTGGTTTTGTACTGTTAGTATCTTTCGTTATAGTCATAAGAGGTTCCTCCTTAAAAATACCTACTTAGGGAAAGTTATTGCGCTACGTTGTTTATTTTATAAAGATAAAGTTCCATGCTTGATATCTATATAAATTAGTAATCCTAGTTCTAGTTCCCATTATACAGCATTAAAATTATTCTACCTACATTAATTTGAGGACTGAATTAGATTCAGGATATGGAGTGGTTGGTAATGTTCTAGGTTCGTTTGACAATATAGGAAATCACTGACAGAATCAGGTGAAATCTAAAGGTTTAAAAATTATGTCAACAGATCATTTAGCCGAAAGAGTAAAAGCCATCAATGAAAAGATTCGGAATGCAGCCATAAGAGTCGGCAGGGATCCTAGTGATATATCGTTAATGGCAGCTTCTAAGACGGTTGATAGAGACATTATTTTGAGTGCTATCGCATCTGGCATAGAGCATATAGGAGAAAACCAGATCCAAGAGGCTGAAGCTAAATTTGGAATGAATTTAGAAGTCGAGAGCCCGGTTAATCTTCATATGATTGGTCACTTACAGACAAATAAAGTTCGGAAAGCCCTTGAGTTGTTTGACACAATTCAGTCTGTCGATAGTGTCCGTTTAGCAAATAAGATAAATGATATAGCAAAAGACATGAGTAAAGAGGCACAGATATATTTAGAAGTTAATTTAGAGGCAGAGAGTTCAAAGACGGGTATTACACAAGATAAATTGAAGGCATTATTGGAAGTGGTTAGGAATTGTAGCAATCTTAAACTGGAAGGCCTGATGACAGTGCCTCCTTTCATAGAGAATCCTGAAGAGGTGAGGCCTTACTTTAGGAAGTTAAGAGAAATCAGGGACGAGTTGCATGAACTTGGACTTATAGATGCTCATTCACTTAAGCTGTCCATGGGTATGAGTCATGACTTTGAAGTTGCAATCGAAGAGGGTGCTACTATGGTTAGATTAGGAAGGATAATATGGGGGGACGTTCCTATTAGTTAATGGTGCTAGAGTAGGCAGGGCTATTCACTGTGTGGTTTTAAGTTTTTGCCTCAACCCTTGACAATATAGATCTGTCTAAATATTATCAAGTAATATCCTTGTTCATTTCTTCCAGCTTTGTGCTTTGTGTGCTTTCAATACTTATTGTTGAATGACGTAGCTTTGGAGAATTGATCTTATAAATGACCAAATACATATTTGTAACAGGTGGAGTGGTTAGCTCTGTCGGTAAGGGAGTAAGTGTTGCGTCGATAGGACGCATACTCAAAAGCCGAGGTATCACTGTCTCTGTACAGAAATTAGATCCATATCTCAATGTAGACCCAGGAACCATGTCGCCATATCAACATGGAGAGGTATTTGTTACTGCTGATGGCTCAGAAACAGATTTGGATTTGGGTCATTATGAGAGATTTATAGATTTAGAGTTGACTAGATCCTCCAATATGACTGCTGGGCGTATATATAGCTCAGTGATAGAGCGAGAGCGTAGAGGAGATTTCCTTGGTGGAACCATACAAGTGGTCCCTCATGTTACAAATGAGATTAAGGATGGTATGAAAAACATAGCTTCTGAAACAGAAGCTGAAGTTGTAGTTGTAGAAGTAGGTGGTACCGTTGGGGATATTGAAGGTTTACCATTTCTCGAAGCGATTAGACAAATGAGGAATGAGGTTGGTAGAAACAATGTTTACTATATACATGTTACATATTTACCATTTATAACCTCTACGGGAGAGCTTAAAACCAAACCGACACAACACAGCGTGAAAGAGCTTAGAAGTATTGGGATACAGCCAGATGCTTTAATATGCAGAAGTGATTACCCTATAGCAGAGGATATTAAAGGGAAATTAGCTCTTTTTTGTGATGTTAGAGAGAGTGCCATAATTTCGATGCCAACTGTCAATAATGTTTATGAAGTTCCATTGATCTTGGAAGAATCTGGACTAGATGATCTAATTATTAAAGAGCTTTCATTGAATACCCAGAAAGATGACATGCCAGTTTGGCGTGAAATGGTTGGACGCATGAAAGCCTTGGATAAAATTGTACGTATAGGAGTGGTTGGTAAATATGTGGATTTACCTGACTCTTATATATCTGTTAAGGAAGCTCTGAGGCATGCCGGATTGTATCACGGTATAGATGTGGAAGTGATTTGGGTTCATTCTGAAGATGTAGAGAGAGATGGCCCAGATATGTATTTGCATTCTGTTTGTGGGATAGTAGTTCCAGGAGGGTTTGGCCCAAGAGGCGTTGAGGGTATGATACAGGCAATATCATATGCAAGATTAAACAAAATTCCTTTCTTTGGTTTGTGTCTTGGTATGCAACTTATGGTTGTAGAAGCGGCGCGGCGCATACTAAATGCTCCGGATGCTAATTCAACAGAATTTGATGAGAATACCTCTCATCCGGTTATACATCTCATGCCTGACCAGCGTGCTATTGGAGATAAAGGTGGAACCATGAGATTGGGTTTATACCCATGCCATATGATAAATGGAACTAAGGCAGAGAAATCTTATGGGGTACCTGATGTTAATGAGAGGCATAGGCATAGATTCGAATTCAATAATTATTATAGAGAGTTACTGGAAGAGGGTGGGCTTATAGCGAGTGGATTATCTCCAGACAATAAGCTAGTAGAGATTTCAGAAATAACGGGACATCCATTCATGCTTGGTGTCCAGTTTCATCCAGAATTTCTTTCTCGTCCCAATAGACCGCATCCATTGTTTCGTGAATTTGTAGGTAGTGCAAAAGATATTTTACGCGAAGGTGGACAACATACAATGTCCATAGAAGCCAAAACCTAACCTTCTAGGCTTGTTACGTAATTGTATTGAAATGGGATTATGCTCAAATAGTCAAAAAGTGTTACATATAGACTATATTGTTTATCAGTGCTATACTGTACAAACTCGGTTATTTATTCATTACTTAACGTACTTGCCCATGCAAATCTTCCTAGATACTGCCAACCTCGACGAAATTCGCCATGCTGCACGGCTTGGTGTTCTTAGCGGTGCGACTACCAACCCCTCTTTGGCTGCAAAGGAAGGGATAGCAGACCTGAGTAATTATCGTATTGCTGTACAGGAAATCGCAGCTATAGTGAATGGCCCGGTCTCCGCAGAAGTAATAAGTACTGATGCTAGGGGTATGGTGGATGAAGGTCTAGAAATAGCTACTTGGGCTCCTAACGTAGTAGTGAAGATCCCCAGTACCTTAGAGGGGCTAGAGGCAATTAGCCAGATTTCATCTAGAGGGATACAAGTAAACCAGACATTGTGTTTCTCAGTCAATCAGGCTATTCTGGGTGCGGAAGCAGGATCTGCATTTGTTAGTCCATTCATCGGTAGACTTGACGATGAAGGGCAGGATGGAATGGTATTAGTTTCGGATATAGTTGATATATTTAAGAAATATAATAAGAAAACTAAAGTAATGGCAGCGAGTATAAGGCATCCATTACATTGTGTCGCCGCAGCTAAAGCAGGAGCAGATATTGCTACAATACCGTATAAGGTACTTCTGCAGATGATGCATCACTCTCTTACTGACACTGGTTTAGCTAGATTCCTTCAGGATTGGGGCAATACCGGAAAGTCTTAGGGTAAATCCCAAGAGAGATATAAAGTTTTTGGTAGTTATAGATCACTATAAATCTTACTAATTTGAGCAATCATGCTTGTCCTCTAGAGAGTTGCAATTAAAGTTTATTATTTGGAAGAAAACGTATTTGGAGAATGTTATGAACCTGGTAGAACTAGAAGGTAAAAATAAAGAAGAATTACTAATCATTGCTAAGGATATGGGTGTGGAGAATGACCTCACATCTATACGGAGAGAAGATGTAGTCTTTCGGCTTATGCAATTATACGCTGAACAACAAGGCTATATATTGGCGACAGGTATCCTTGAAATTATAAATGATGGCTATGGATTTCTAAGACAAAACAGTCTTAAGCCAAGTGCGAACGACGTTTATGTTTCTCAATCGCAGATAAGACGCTTCGGCCTGAGAACCGGGGATCAGGTTATGGGAAACGTAAGGCCTCCGAAAGATAACGAAAAATACTATGGCTTAGTCAGAGTAGAAGGCATAAATGGAGAAGAACCAGAAAGCGGTCGTTCTCGTCCATTGTTTGATAACCGCACTCCAATATTTCCAGATGACCAGATCAAATTAGAAACTGTTGGGACTAATCTATCTACGAGACTTATGGATATGATTGCACCTATAGGCAAAGGGCAGAGAGGACTCATAGTCTCTCCTCCTAAAGCTGGTAAGACAACTCTCCTAAAGAATATCGCAGAAGGTATATCCGTTAATGAGCCAGGTCTTACACTCATGGTTGCTCTTATAGGAGAAAGGCCAGAGGAAGTTACTGACGTAAAAAGGTCAGTAGAAGGGGAAGTATATAGTTCTACATTTGACGACCCTGTTGAAGATCACTGTAGAGTTGCAGAGCTTGTTTTAGAGAGAGCAAAAAGATTAGTAGAGGGCGGGAAGGATGTTGTAATACTTTTAGACAGCATTACGCGTTTGACTAGGGCATATAACTTATCGCTTCCATCAAGTGGGCGTACCTTGTCCGGAGGAATGGACCCAGTTGCGTTGTATCCTCCAAAGAGATTTTTCGGAGCTGCACGTAATGTAGAAGAAGGCGGAAGCCTTACTATACTTGCTGCATGTCTTGTAGACACTGGTAGTCGTATGGATGATGTTATATATGAAGAATTCAAAGGTACCGGTAATATGGAAATACATCTAGACAGGAAACTAGCAGATCGTAGATTCTTCCCGGCAATAGATATACAACGTAGCGGCACTCGACGTGAAGAACTTATTCTTGATAGTGAAACGTTGAAGCGTGTGCTTTTGCTTAGAAGGATGTCCAGCATATATTCTGGAGAAGATGTCACAGAAAAAGTGCTAGAACGTCTTGGCAATACAAAATCTAACGCCCAATTCCTATCCACTCTTACTAAAGCTGAGTAGATTTTTTCCCTAGAGATATCGGTTCTTAGTTTCGATAGTTTTGAACCAGCTTTTCTTTTAAGTTGCATACAACAAACCCTCTTTTATTTTATGTGTATAATCGCGGCATAAAACAAGGTTGATGAAAGTCATGGCTAATAAGAAACCTATTCGAATGCGTTTGGATTCTGCAATGGTAAGACGGTCAATTGCGGATAGCTTAGAGATTGCTGGAGCTCTTGTGCTCGCAGGTAGAGTAAAGGTAGATGGCCGATCGGTTACTAAAGCAGGGCAGCAGGTTAATACTGAATCAGTTATCAAGTTATCTCCAGGCCAGAAATATGTGAGCCGCGGCGGCATAAAACTTGCCCAGTCTCTCATAGATTTCGGGTTAGACGTGTCTAACAATGTAGTTCTAGATATTGGATCTTCTACTGGAGGATTCACCGATTGTCTTTTGAGAAATGGTGCCAGCCGTGTTTATGCAGTAGATACGGGTTATGGTCAGCTAGATTATAGCTTACGACAAGATCCCAGAGTGTCGTCTATGGAAAGAACTAACGCTAGATATCCATTAAACCTTGCTGAGAAAGTAGATCTTATAACAATAGACGTATCTTTCATTTCGTTAAAAACAATATTACCTGCTGTATTAAATAACCTACAAGAAGGTGGACATATTGTTGCGTTGGTCAAACCTCAATTTGAGGCTAATAGAGGAGAAGTGGGCAAAGGTGGTGTTATAAGGGATCCTAGTTTGCATGCTAAGATTTTGGCTAGGATGATAGTCTGGATGGTAAATAACAAATATAGAATTATGAATTTAGTAGCATCTACATTGACTGGTGATAAGGGGAATAGAGAATTCTTTGTTCTTATACGACACGATAGCCAAATAAAGAAGGTGTCTTGAGGGTGCATTTCTAGGCACGAAACAGGACTTCAAAAGCATGCCTTTCCCTTTGAATTTAGTGGAGGTACCATCATTTGTACCACCTTCACAATTGTTTTCCTAACTCCCCCTACGTTGCATTGCCAGACAGTATATAAACATTAGTGCTCCAAGGGTTGCGGTGGCTATGTAAATATAGGCAAGGACGCTACCCTAAAAGAACTAACAACAGATGAGCTCAAATGGTTTGCTGACTTCTTAAGAACAGATGACAATCTAAAGGCCACCCAAATTAATGGCGAATCCATAGCACAACAAGTCGAAGACATAATGAACCAACAGTTGTAAATGCTTGTAGTAAAAAGGTACACAAGCTTATTCAATAACACCGACAGTTCACAAATTCAATTCATTAGGTTAAGATCAAAGAAAGATGTAGAGGATTTTATTTTGACACTGTGACAGCCTTATTACATCGGTAAGTTAGTGTACCAAAGATCAGAAATAATAAAGGAGTCTACTGTGATCTATCAGCTAGAGGAACTCGTTCCGAACATCCATCCTACGGCATGGGTCGCTGATTCGGCGGCCGTAATCGGTAATGTCGAGCTTCATGAGAATGTCAGCGTCTGGTTCGGAGTTGTCCTTCGGGGCGATGGTGGCAAGATCACTATTGGATCCGGCACTAACATACAGGACAACACAGTGATGCACGGCGGCATCACCATCGGGAAGGACTGTGTCATAGCCCATCTTGCACTGGTCCATGCCTGCACGATCGGCGACGGAGTCCTCATAGGCAATGGCGCACTCGTCTACGACCGGGTAGAGATAGGC
>CAUZSC010000012.1:0-26839 GCA_963582505.1 Dehalococcoidia bacterium | reverse complement strand
TTCTTAATGGGACTGAGTTGAAAACCAACATTCAAGACATGATAGAAACTGAGATGTCTGATGTAATAGAGAATTATATGAGAGGAGATAACGCTGATGAATGGGATTTAGAAGGCCTGTTAGCAGATCTGAGTACCATCTTCCATATGCCCGATGATATAGATGAAGATGGAATATATTCTATGCACAAAGAAGAGATAACAGACAAACTACTTAGCCATGCTGATCTTATATACAATGAAAGAGAAAATAGCGTTGGTGCTGATAGTATGCGGATGCTGGAAAGGCTCGTAATGCTACGCACTATAGACTCTCTGTGGGTGCAACATCTAACATCTATGGAAAATTTGAGGCAAGGAATAGGTTTACATGCTTTTGGTCAGAGAGATCCATTGGTTATGTACAAAAGAGAAGGCCACGAAATGTTCCAAGATCTCCTAAATAAGATACAGCACGATATTGTGCGTACCATATATCATGTTGGCACTCAAGATCCAGATAGTAATAGGCGTGTAAATAGAAGATCATCTAATCAAACTTTGGTAAGTGAAGTGGCATCTAGGCAGCTTCAGAAAGAACCAGCAGCTAGATTATCTAGTAAAGTAGGTCGTAACGATCAATGCCCATGTGGCAGTGGCAAGAAATACAAGAAATGTCATGCTTTGGTATAATGATGTATCTGGTAAAGAAAGTATGAATTGATTAAGTGAGTAGCAAGAATACAATATTAGACCAAAGTGTTAGCCAATCAATAAACTACCTAAAAACTTCCATAAACCAAGGTAATGATTGGGTTTCATCATTGTTGGCATCCATGGCTCTTTGGACCTTACCGGAAGAGAATTATAAGAATCGTTATTATAGATACATACTTGGAGGAGAGGCGTTCGATTGGCTAGTGTTGGCTGAAAGGCTTATAGCAGAAGTATCTGAATTAATTCCTGAAGAAGAGAAAATACGTCTGCTTTTCAATGGCGATCTAGGAGAGAATGTTTCACAAGAAGGGTTCAAAGATTTATTGGGTCCAAATAAATACAGTGCCTATCTCAATTATTGGTATGGAATAGTGGTTGAAGAAGCTTTACTGCATTGCGTTGAGCAAGAGGAGATAAAAAAATCCATAAGTGTTGGGTTTAAGAGCACATCCAAAGCATCCCATAGAGCCTTTCTAAGACTCTATGGTTTTGACCATGGAGATTTATTGAAAAAATTCAAACAGGATAAAATGTATCCTAACAAGAAGCAAATAACGCTTACTGAGTCCAAAGAATTCACTTATTGGTTGTTCAAATATCGAGTAGCACATAGTGATGGGTCACGAGTTGCTAGTGACACACGTAAAGCTATGGTGTATATGGAGAAGCAGGGTTACCAAATGTTGCCCTGATAATATCAGGGCTCAATAAGCTAGGCTTTAAGTTGTTCTAAGTATTGCTGTATTCTTTCTTGTCTTTCTTCCAGTGCAGTAAGTCGTTGTTTTTCTTTATCCACAACTTCCTCAGGTGCTTTCGAGAGGAATTGTTGATTGCCTAGTCGAGATGACAGGCTTTGGATGTTTTTTACACACTCTTCCGATTCCTTGGTCAATCTAAGTCTTTCTTTTTCTGTATCTACAAGTCCGTGCAGGGATATAAGCACAGTTGCTCCATCCAATATGACAGTAGCCGTATTCTCCAAAGATGGACTTTGTTTTCCAGGTTCCTGGAATAATATTGATTCTGTCCTTGCTAGCACTTCTATGGAATTACGCTCTTCTTCTAGGAATGAATTACGATTTGTTACTTCTATTGAACTTGCAATTGGAGATACAGCAGGTATCTTAAATTCTGCTCTAACGTTTCGTATAGATCTTATAACGTCGATTAAAAGTAGCATGTCAGTTTCTGCATCGACGTCTATGCACTCTGGGTCACCGTTTGGATATTCAGCAATAACTATAGATGGTTTCATATTTTCTACGTTAGGCAGGCGTGTCTTGAGATTTTGCCATAACTCTTCAGTAATGAAGGGCAGGAATGGATGCATCAGCCTGAGGCAGGATTCCAATACGTGAACCAAAGTTGGCATAGGAGAAAGTGAGTCATCTGATCTCAGCCTTATCTTTGCCATTTCTATGTACCAGTCACAAAATTCACCCCAAAAGAAGTCATGTAACTCTCTTTGGGCTTCTCCAAACTGAAAGTCTTGAATGTGGTGATTCACATTGTTTGTAACGTTGGTTAACCTACTGATTATCCATCTATCTTGTCTGTTTTGTGGTTTGATCTCTGTCCAATCTGCATCAAGAGGGTTCTCATCTAATAGGGTTAAAACGAATCTCGCTGCATTCCAAACTTTATTGATGAAATTCCTGCTGGCACCAAGCTTACCTTGACTGAGGCGCATATCGTTGCCAGGTGCGTTGCCAGTCGTCAGGGAAAATCTTAGTGCATCTGTGCCATATTCCTGTATAGCATTTATAGGATCTATGACGTTGCCTCTGGTCTTGCTCATTTTTACACCCTGTTCATCTCTTATGAGCCCGCTCAGATATACATGGCTGAATGGTATCTTGCCAGTATTTTCTATACCCATCATGATCATTCTTGCTACCCAGAAGAATAGTATGTCATAACCTGTCTCCATAACTGCTGTAGGATAGAAATAATCTAGATCTTCTGTATCATTAGGCCATCCCATAGTAGAATGTGGCCATAGAGCTGATGAGAACCATGTGTCAAGTACATCAGGGTCTTGCAGAATATCTCGAGATCCGCATGAATCACAGACTGCAGGGGAGGTCATGCCCACCATGGGTTTAGCATCCATGCCTATAAGGATGTGGCTTGCCACGAATTCTATATCTTCTGTGGACATACCTTCGTTTCGCAGTTGATTAAATGTAGAACTTCTTGATTCTTTTCCATTTGAATCTTCAGGTGTGATCACTTCAATTGAATCTCCATAACAGTCCAGACAGTACCATGCTGGTATACGATGCCCCCACCAAAGTTGTCTACTTATGCACCAATCCCTTATGTTCTCCATCCAGTTTAGATAAACACGTGAGAATCTTTCGGGGATTATCTTTATCTCTCCATTTCGGACTACATCCATTGCAGGTTTTGCTATTTCATCCGTCTTCATAAACCATTGGTTACTAATTAATGGTTCTACCGCGACCCCGCAACGGCCGCAATGACCTACAGAATGGTCGTAAGGTTCCAATTCTTCTAGAAGACCAGAGCTGTCTAAATCTTTAAGTACCTGGTTTCGACAATCTGATCTGTCAATGCCAGAGTATGGCCCAGCGTGTTGGTTCATTGTGCCGTCAAGGTTCATAACGTTTAGGAAATCTAAACCATTACGTTGTCCAACTTCGAAGTCTACAGGGTCATGTGCGGGTGTTACTTTTAGTGCACCAGTACCGAAATCAGGGTCTACAGCTGAATCTCCAATTATCTTAATAGGACGATCAACTATCGGGAGCATTACCCTGCTACCAATAAGATGTTTGTATCTATTGTCCTCGGGGTTGACTGCAACAGCAGTGTCACCAAAGAGTGTTTCTGGTCGGGTAGTTGCTACAACCAGGTATCCGTTATCACCTTCGATTGGATATCGTATGTGGTATAAGAAGGATTTTTCATTCTGATGGTCTACCTCAAGATCTGACAGAGCTGTCGAACATCTAGGACACCAATTTATGATCCGCTCTCCTCTATATATGGATTCTTTCTCGAATAGATTTACAAAAGTAGTTTGCACGGCGTGACTGGGACCCTTATCGAGAGTGAATGCCCTTCTAGACCAATCACATGATGCCCCGATCCTTTTGTGTTGTTCGTCTATGGTGCTCCCGTACAAGCGAACCCATTCCCACACTCGTTCCAGGAATTTGTCTCTACCAAGTTGTTGTCTAGTCAGTCCTTCTTTGGCCAGAGACCTTTCTACTACAACTTGAGTAGCAATGCCAGCGTGATCAGCACCTGGTAGCCATAGTGTAGGGTCGCCTCTCATCCTGTGCCATCTGACCATTATGTCCTCTAATGTGGCTGTAAGCGCGTGTCCTAAGTGTAACTCTCCTGTCACATTGGGTGGCGGCATAATTACTACGAATGGTTTTTTGCTGTGATCTATAGTGGGCGAAAAGAATCCGCCATCGATCCACATCTGATATAGCCTTTGTTCGACAGATTGAGAGTCATATGCTTTGGCGATATCGTTTTTATTTTGGTTTGATTGCATTATGTTTTCCTAGTAATGTGGTTCATCATGTAAATACTACAATGACAGATCGTAGGACATTCTACCACCTAGTTAGTTGTGTATAAAGAAGCCTTTCAATAAATTGTTCACAAGATATTAGCTTGTGTTTATTTTGAATATTATCCCTGTTTACTCACTACCACGCTAGATGGATGCACTGGTTTACTAGCAGAGAGTATTGCTACTGCGCCTATGAAATTCAATATTGCCAATCCTAAGAAAGGAATAAAATAGTTTCCCAGGGAATCGAAAAATATCCCAGCCATTATGGGTGCAAGCATTGTTGCGATATTCATCGGTACTTGAGAGACTCCGAATATTGTAGCGAAGTTCTTTCTACCAAAGTATTCGCCTCTTATGGAAGTCAGGAGTGGTATCCTGCCGCCGAATCCAGCTCCATACAACACTGCAAATAGTAAAGCGCCTGTGATATTTGGTGCCAATGCTGCGAACAACATGCCAAATGCCTGTATAGATACGAAAACTGCTATGATTTTTGGTTTATGGAATTTGTCACCGATATATCCACCAATTAACTGAAATACAACCCCTACGCTAGTATATATGCTCACAATTAGCCCGGCTGCTTGAAGGGAAAGTCCCATATCAGTTAAAGCAGGGATAATGTGGACTGTTATGGTTACAGCAGAGACTGCTGAGAACCCGTGAGCAGCAGTTATTGCCCAAAAGGCTTTGGTTTTAATAGCTTGTTTTACAGTAAAGTCAAATT
This sequence comes from Dehalococcoidia bacterium, assembly GCA_963582505.1. GTDB lineage: Bacteria > Chloroflexota > Dehalococcoidia > Lucifugimonadales > UBA2985 > UBA2985. The sequence continues at coordinate 21,861 of CAUZSC010000012.1, read as the reverse complement.
CTTCAATATCGTCATAGGTATGGTTAGAGATAGAATTAGTTTCAGCCGGATCTTCTTGGATGCCATCAGGTCTTAATCCGTAATCTTCAGGCCGATTTCTTATTGCATAAGCTATTGGCACTACCAATATTAGGATGCCAATGCCTAAATATAAGGCAGTAGTTCTCCACCCTATAGAAACTATGGCGAATGTAAGAACTGGCACCAACAAACCGCCTAAGTTTATTCCAGTCATTCCAATAGCCATTGCTCTTGTACGTTTTTTTATAAACCAGTTGTTTATTACTGCTATTAGGGGCATGAATCCACCTATCCCGGCTCCAGCAAATACTATCAAGAACGAAATATAGAACCAGAGAATACTATCAGTGAAACTTAAAGCTATAAATCCTGCGCCAAGGATCGTTAATCCTATTAGGACAGCCATACGGCTTCCTAGGTTATCTATCAAATAACCTTCTAAGGGGCCAAGTATCGCACCTTCGGCACGGCTTAGAGAGAATGCCCCTGAAAGTGTAGTCCTGCTCCATCCAAAGTGCCTCTCAAGGCTTACGAAGAATGCGCCTAATCCCTGGAATATAGGAGTGATAACTACAGACATAGTTAATACAGTTAGTGCAACAATCCACCAACCGTAGAAGATGGGTTTTCGGTTTTTCAAAGCGACCCTTCTTTTTTTAAGAGACGTATTCGATTTGTTATGACTCTATAGAGAGCCATTCTAGCACAGTGATAGACATGACTGATGTGGAGATTGTTGTGAATATATATTAGTTCTTTTATTGGTTATAGCACTATTTTCCTGATAGAATGTTTTAAATGTTTATTGGATAGTGATAGAGCATTTCAAGGGAGGGTTTTAGCATGGCATCTGGAAATCCACAGGAAAAATTTTTAAAAGTTAATGGCCTTGTTCTTCGTTATATAGATTGGGGTTCAGAAGGTAAAACAGCAATGATATGCTTACATGGACATACAAGTCAGTCTGGCATTTGGCAGGAATTTGCTGAAACTATGTCGAATGATTATCACGTTTATGCATTCGATCAAAGGGGCCATGGTGGCAGTGAATGGTCCAAAGATGGGTATGATAGAGATCGTTTCGTAGAAGATTTGGGTGAGATTATAAAAGAATTAGATCTAGATAAAGTTGTCTTGGTTGGGCATTCTATGGGAGGCTGGAATTCAATACTGTTCACTCCAAATAATCAAGATATAGTTGAAAAAATAATACTCGTAGATATAGGAACAGAGCCAAGCGAGCAATCGATATTAATGAGAGGAAAGCGCCCCCCCACACCTATGGAGTTCTCGTCTCTTGATGAAGCATTCAACTGGGCTAGGCAGAATAATAAATGGGCTACTGATGAGAGACTAAAGAAGGATTTGAGCGAAAGACTTCGAGAAGTTAAAGCAGGAGTATGGACATGGAAGGCTGATCCGTTACTATTCAGCACACCTTTAAGGGATATGGAAGATCCTGATTCAATAGAAAGGCTTTGGTCCAACTTTCAATCTATCAAATGTCCGATACTTGAAGTAAGAGGCACAGAGAGTATCACTTTATCAAATGAAGTGATAGATAAAATGATTAATGCTAATCCACTATTTACATCTGTAGATGTACATGGGGCTGCCCATACGGTGAGTGTGGACAAGCCTGAAGATTTCATATCCGTAACCAGTTCTTTCCTGAGTATTGATAGTTAAATTCTTATTAAATATATAAATAAGTGCTTGAAATAGAGCCTTGATCATGATAAAGTTTGGAACCGAGACACGAATATACAATTGTAGGTATGAATTTTTAACATGGCTAGGGTATGTTAGTTGATAAACAATCGTCTAAGAATTATTAAGTTAATGGTGTTTGTGGGACTGTTCGTAGCAGTGATGTCTGGTTGTACACCGGAGCATCCTCAGTCTACGTTTGACAGCCATGGTCCTGTTGCAGAGGCTCAGATGGGTTTGTTTAACCTTCTGACATGGATCGTATCGGTGGTCTTTATATTAATGACTGTCGGGTTACTATACACAATATTCAAATTTAGGGCTCGCCCAGATTCCAAGCCTCCTACACAGACACATGGTAATACCAAATTGGAAATTGCTTGGACTATTATCCCTATAATTTTACTTGCAGCAGTGGCAATTCCAACTGTTCAGACACAATTTTACATAGCAGCTCCTCCAGAGGGAGAAGATAAGCTGGTTGTGAATGTAATAGCTCATCAGTGGTGGTGGGAGTTCGACTACCCAGACCTTGGAGTATCTACAGCTAATGAGTTCCACGTACCAGTAGGAACGAACATTGAATTCAACTTGGAATCTGTAGATGTGCTACACAGCTTCTGGGTTCCTAAATTGGCTGGTAAAATGGATATAATACCAGGCAAAACTACTAGTATGTGGTTTAAAGCAGACACCGTAGATGCTGACCCAAGCACACCTGAGAAGGATTCGTTCTATGGTCAGTGTGCAGAATTTTGTGGAGTCGCTCACTCATGGATGAGATTTAGAGTCTGGGTGGATGAACAGGATGAGTTCGACGCATGGGTAGAGCATGAAAAATCCTTGGCTCAAGATCCAGATACTGACTTGGCTGAAGCGGGATATAAACTATTTCTCACAAAAGGTTGTGTCGCCTGTCACTCTATAAATGGTAGACCAGATGCAGTAGCTGTAAGAGGTCCAAACCTGACACACTTCGGTAGCCGCGGTACGTTGGCGGCTGGGATTAAGCCAAATGATGATATGAACCTGAGGGCCTGGTTGAAGGATCCTAATAGCCTAAAAACTGGTACTATAATGGCTAACGAGGCAGCGGTCTACATAAACCCTGACCTTGCATTAACAGATAGTGATTTAGACGGTTTGGTAGCATATCTTAGGGGCTTGAAATAAAGTAGGAAAGGCAAGTTATGGCTTCTATATCAAACGCTCTACGTAGACCTACAAGCACCACAGGAGTGTGGGGCTGGATAACTACTGTAGATCACAAGAAAATAGGAATAATGTATGGTATTAGTGCCTTCAGTTTCTTCCTTATAGGGGGTCTTGAAGCTTTCATAATTCGTCTTCAATTAGCTAGGCCGGAGCACGCATTGGTTAGCCCGGAAATTTATAGTCAGCTCTTCACTATGCATGCTCTCACTATGATATTCCTGGGAGTAATGCCGCTTAGTGCTGCTTTTTTTAATTTGGTTATCCCACTAATGATCGGAGCTAGGGACGTAGCATTTCCTAGACTGAATGCTTTAAGCTTGTGGGTCTTCATCCTAGGAGCTTTAATGTTCCAGTCCGGATGGGTATTCGGTGGAGCTCCTAATGCAGGATGGTTTGCGTACGCTCCGCTAACAAGCTCAACATTCAGCCCTGGTCACGGTATGGACTACTACGTACTTGGGTTGGGTATCTTGGGAGTGTCTTCCGTAGCTGCTGCACTTAATTTTATAGTTACTATAATCAACATGAGGGCACCAGGAATGACTCTCATGAAAATGCCAGTGTTTGTTTGGATGACTCTTGTAACGTCGGTTTTGCTCGTCACAGCATTTCCGGTTATAACAGTTGGATTAATAGAATTGTTCCTTGACAGAACATTTGGCTTCCACTTCTTCAACCCTGCGGCAGGAGCTGACCCTGTACTGTGGCAGCACTTGTTCTGGGTTTTCGGGCACCCTGAAGTGTATATACTTATACTGCCTGCTATGGGAATAGTAACCGAGGTACTACCAACATTTTCTAAGAAACCGCTATTCGGATACCCAGTAATTGTTCTCTCTGGTATATCAATCGGTTTCATGGGTTGGGCGGTTTGGAGTCATCACATGTTTACAGTAGGTCTAGGTCCTATTGCTAATTCAGTGTTTGCTCTTACAACTATGACAATTGCAGTCCCTACAGGAGTTAAGATATTCAACTGGATTGCGACAATGTGGGGAGGAAACATAGAACTAAAAACACCAATGTTGTATTCAATCGGTTTTATATTCCTATTTATAATAGGTGGTCTTAGCGGTGTGATGCACGCAATTGCACCATCTGACGCCCAACAACAAGATACATACTTCATAGTTGCACATGTACATTATGTACTCTTCGGTGGAAGCATGTTTGCTATAATGTCTGGTATTCATTACTGGTTCCCTAAAGCTTCAGGTCGGATGCTTAGTGAATCTATAGGTAAAGTGAGTTTTTGGTTAATGTTTATAGGTATGAACGTAACTTTCTTTCCTATGCATTTCTTGGGAATGGATGGGATGCCTAGGCGGCAATACACATACGATTCCTCGTATGGATGGGATTTCTGGAATCTTGTAGCCACTATTGGAGTTTTCTTTCTGGCTGCAGGCATAATAGCATTTGTGCACAACTTCTTTAGAAGCATCAGAAAGGGTGAAGTAGCTGGGAATGACCCATGGGACGCTCGTACATTGGAGTGGTCCATGGCATCTCCTCCACCAGAGTATAACTTTGCGGTTATACCTACAGTTAGTTCTAGGGATGCATTCTGGGAACAGAAACAAACAGGTACTACAATTAAGGAAAATGAAGGTGGCACTGCCTACGGAGAAGAAGGGAATCATGGTATCCATATGCCAAGCCCTTCATATTGGCCTCTGGTGGTAGCTATTGGTCTGACAATTAGTGGTAATGGTTTAATGTACAGTTTTCCGGCAGCTGGGTTTGGAGTATTTCTTACTATGGTTGGAATCTATGCATGGTCAATGGAGCCAGCTACTGCGCCTGATAATCATTAAACCCATACATTTAGGGAGCTAGAATTTGGCAAATATAACTGAACATATGGAACACGAGACTACTACTGGCTTAGATCATAGGAAATTGCTTATATGGGCGTTTCTTGGCTCAGAGTGCATGTTCTTCGGGTCTCTTATAGCGACTTATCTTGTCTACTATGGTCAGGGTCTTCCTGGAACACCAACACCAGTACAGGTTTTGGATATACCCACTACCTCTACAAGTACTTTCGTGCTTCTCATGAGTAGCTTTATGATGGTTATGTCTTATAACTCCATAAGTAAAGGTAATGTCAAGAACTTTAGGATATGGATTTTGTGCACAGCAATACTGGGTGCAACGTTTCTTGGGTTTCAATTCTACGAGTTTAAAGAGTTCGCCACCCACTATGGATTAACCCCAAGAACGAACCTATTTGGAACAACATTTTTTACTACAACTGGATTTCACGGAGCTCACGTTACCGTAGGAGTCATATGGTTAATGTCTTTGTTCTTTTATTCCTTTAAAGGTGACTTGACTAAGGATCATGGGCTTATGGTAGATATAGCAGCGCTTTACTGGCACTTTGTTGATGTGGTTTGGATTGTTATATTCACTATGATATATCTTATACCTGTGGGTGTGTCTTCATAATGATTAGGAAATATTTTATGTGCAATATGCAGTTAATGAGTGAGGAGATAAACAATGGCAAGTAGTCACGAAGAAGCTACTCATCCTACTCCGGCTACTTATGCGAAAATAGCTGTAACGTTGGGACTTATAACTGCCTTCGAAGTATTGATACTCTATGTTGATGCCTTGACTAGTTTCATTATCCCAATATTTATAATATTATCTACTGTCAAATTTGCTATGGTTGCAATGTTCTATATGCACCTAAAGTTTGACAATAAGTTATTCACATTATTCTTTGCAAGTGGGGTTATTCTAGCTACTTTCGTAATATTTTGCCTGATGCTGCTATTTGGAGCTATTGGCAATGGGCGCTATGGTTCACCAGAGGTTGCTACAGAAATAAGCCACACTGAAACTCATTCTGATAAAGCACATGACTCTACTGATAAGACTGTGACTACAGATTCGGATTACGATACTGATGCTAGCAAAACGAACGATGTAGTTGTTGCTTCCACTAGCATTATAGAGATAGGCACAAACGGGGATCAACTTTCCTTCGATCAAACTAAAATGTCAGCTCAAGCCGGAGAGCAGGTGACTGTCAGCTTTGTAAATAGTGCTGGAGCCCAACAACATAACTGGGTACTAGTGCCGGCCGGACCAGCAAGACTTGAAATAGCTACATTAGGTATGACTGCAGCCACAACTGGTTGGGTTCCTGACGACCACAGGATAATTGCACATACAAATCTGATAAACCCAGGTGAGACTGGGGAGGTTAGCTTCCAAGTTCCATCAGAGGGCAGTTATGAGTTTGTATGTACGTTCCCTGGCCATAGTTTTACTATGTTTGGCGAATTTGAGATCACTCAGTAAATCAGGGTGGTAGTCATGCCTCAAGAATCTTTTTCTATATGGCATTGGCATTGGCACCCTGATCTCTACTCTGGGGTATTGCTTCTTTTGGGTATCTATCTTCTTGCAGTTGGCCCACTCAAATATAGATTTATATCTGATGGCAATATTGGTCCATCCAAGATGCAGGTAACATGTTTTGCAACTGGCTGTTTAATTATGTTATTTGCTTTAGCAGGGCCTATACATGAATTGGCTGAAGGTTATTTCTTTAGCGCACATATGCTGCAACACATCCTTATAACTTTAATAGTTCCTCCATTACTATTGCTAGGTACACCTGGATGGCTTATAAGCCCTATGCTTAGGTATGACAGTGTTATGATGGCAGCTAAATTCATTACTCACCCTTTAATAGCATTTACCTGCTTTAACATAGTCTTTGATATATGGCACTTTCCTTCTATATATGACGGAGCACTTAAGGTACACGCCATTCATATCTTGGAGCACATGTTCTTTATGGTTACAGCTTTTATTATGTGGTGGCCTATACTGAGTCCTGTACCAGAACTTCCTAGGCTATCATACCAACTGCAACTGTTGTATTTGATACTTGTATCGTTAGTTCAAACACCTCTATTTGCAGTTATCACATTCTCTAACTATGCTATATATGGGTTTTATGAATTTACTCCTAAACTTTGGGGGATAAGTCACTTGGCTGACCAACAAATTGGAGGCATAATAATGAAATTGTCTTGGTTGATAATATTTGTGCCAGCCATCTGTGTTGTATTCCTTAGGTGGTTCAATAAAGAAGAAAGAGAAGATTATAATAGAAAAAATGGTATATGAAGGTAGATTTGCATTTTATTAAAAGTAGATTATTTGGTTTGTTTCATAAAATTAAATGGGCTGCACTGGTATCGGCTTTGCTGGCTGCTACTATGGGTGGTGTTGTTAGGGTTACAGGTTCGGGTCTGGGATGCCCAGACTGGCCATTGTGTTATGGCCATATAATTCCACCTATGGATGTTACAGCCTGGATTGAATATATACATAGATTATCTGGTGCACTAGCTGGGATTTTTATATTGATAATGGCGGCTTCTGCATTAACTGTATACAACTTTAATGATAGGGTGCTGAAGTTGGTGTTACTTACCCCTGGCATAGTGATAATACAAGGATTATTTGGAGCCTACACAGTACTAACAGAGATATCACCAATGATTGCATTGATTCATACTGGCATTGCCACTGCTTTGGTGGGTCTTTTGGCCATTATTGTTACTATATCTGTAAAAGACGATTTTACTGTTGCCAAAGGTACAGCATTAAAGAGGTTCAATGGATTCTGGCACATGACCTTGTGGTTATTGGGATTGACATATATTCTAATACTGTCTGGGGCATATGTGACTCGCACCGGAGCATCTCTTGCATGTCAGAAGATTCCTATGTGTGGCGTGTCAATTGCCGAGATGACTGGCATTCAGTGGAATCATATGATACATAGAATAATTGCAGCACTAGTATTTATTTTGATGATTTATGTCCTCAGGAAATCTAAATCTATTGGATATAAAAGGATAAGTAACCTGATAACAGCTATGTTATCGATATTATCCATCCAGATAATACTTGGTATTGGAAATGTTTTGCTTGGGCTGCCATCTGAGCTCCGAGCACTGCACCTTACGACTGCTACAGTATTTTTCGCAGCCTGTTCATTATTGGTAGGAGTACTTTGGTATATTAAGGGGTATAATCTAGATATTGGAAAAGGTTGATGTGAATTTATATGACGGCCTATTTTGAACTAACAAAACCTAAAATCGCATTGCTTTTACTTATAAGCACAGCAGCAGGAATGCTTGCAGCTAGTGGAGAAGTGCGTTCGTTGCCTTCCTTGACCATAGCAATAGCTCTCTTGTTCGGTGGTTACTTGTGCTCTGGTGGTGCAGGGGCTTTCAATTGTTATTTGGATAGAGATCTTGATTTGGTCATGAGACGTACCAGGAACAGACCTTTACCTACCGGTAAACTTACACCCAATAAAGTGTTGATGTTTAGCATCGTAATAAGTGTCATATCTATGCCAATATTATGGTATGTGAATCCACTAGTAGCAGGGTTGTCAGCGATAGCATGGGTGTATTACGTCGTTATATATAGTGTATTTCTAAAGAAGAGATCAGATCAAAATATTGTTATTGGTGGTGCAGCCGGTGCATTCCCACCACTTATAGGCTGGGTCGCAATTACAGGGAACATAGATATTATGGCTATTCTATTATTCCTGATAGTTTTCTTTTGGACGCCACCACATGCATATGCGTTAATGCTTATGCTTAAAGAAGATTATGAAAAAGTTAACATACCAATGCTACCGGTTGTCAGGGGTGAGTTGGTTACTATGAGGCATTCACTTATATATTCGCTTATTTTGTTAGCAATTACCATTGCTCCTCTACCTATGAATCTTGCAGGGGTTCTTTATACGGCCTTTGCTATACCCCTGGGAGTGATATTCGTGTATTTATCAATAAAGCTGTATATGACAATGGATCTTCTGTGGGCCCGTAGGTTGTTCAAATACTCCACCTATTACCTGGCCTTTCTTTTCGTAGGTTTGGTATTCGATAAAGCTATTATTTTTTAAATACCTTCGAAATGATTACATATATTCAGCGTATTCCCACAATGCTACTTACGGTTACCTTGTTTATCGTTTTGTTATATGGATGTGTAAGCAATCAACCTGAATTGGATTCATTTGGAGCATTACCGGCATTTGATCTGACAGATCAAAAGGGTAATCAATTTAGTAGCAACAATATAAATGGAAAAATAGTTCTTGCTAATTTTATATTTACCAATTGTACTGAGATATGTCCTGTTCTGACACCTAGGTTTAAAGAAATCCAGGATAGGCTTATTGATCATAAGGATTTGTATGGAAATGTAATATTAATATCTATCAGTGTAGATCCAGAGAGTGACACTCCTGATGTGTTATTCGATTACAGTCTCAGGTATGGGTCAGAATATAATCTGTGGAAATTTGTCACTGGGGAAACAGATCAGGTTAGGAATTTAGTTAACAAAGGATTTATGCTTTCGTATCAGAAAATTAACGAATCTTTTCAACATATTCACGATGACGGATCGGTACATGTTCATGGGTATAATGTGGGGCACTCAAATAGAGTGGCACTTGTGGATATGAAGGGGCAAATAAGAGCTTTTTACAGTGGATCCGAAGGACAGGGAGAAACTGATTGGGATGTGGAAAAAGTGATGTCGGATCTAAGATATCTGGCAAAATAATTGGTGATAGTTTTAATATACTTTATATAGGGCACATTGCTTCTATATTGACTGTATATGGTAGTCGAATTATACTACGGTCACCTTATACGATAGGGAGTTCCAATGAAGTTGTCGTGTCTACAGGAAAATTTGAATCGAGGTCTTGCACTTGTCAGCCGTGCGGTTGCTACCCGTACAACACTTCCGATTACTCAGAACGTGCTCTTAGAGACTGACCAATCTATGTTGAAACTATCTGCCACAAATTTGGAATTGGCAGTAACCACATGGGTTGGAGCTCAGATAGAACGTGAAGGTTCCGTAACAATACCTGCCAGATTACTGACAGATTTTGTTGGTTCACTTCCGAATGACAAGATAGAGCTAGACCAAACCGCTAGGCCTATCGGTATGCATTTTAAATGTGCGAGGTTCGAGGCCCAGATAAACGGGACTGAATCGGATGAATTTCCTCCTATACCATCTGTTGAAGACGGTGTAGCGGCACTTATAGATGCCCAAATCCTTAGAACTGCTATAAGTAGAGTTGCTCTTGCTGCAGCTACGGAAGAGACACGGCCGGTGCTAACAGGTATCAAATTAGAGATCTCTGGACAGCAGTTTACAATGGCTGGAGCAGACGGATTTAGACTGGCAGTTTACAAAGGTCCCCTAGTAGAACCTGTAGATGAAGATATAGAGGCGATAATTCCAGTAAAGACACTCAATGAGGTTCAGCGGCTTCTTGGAGATCAGGAAGAACCGGCAAGGCTTATGGTGACACCTTCAAAGAGTCAGATAATGATCCACCTTAATAACATAGAGATAGTATCTCAGCTAATTCAAGGTACATTCCCAGATTATAGTCAACTTATACCACAAAGTTACACATCCAGAGCTGTTGTTGATCTGCAAGAATTTTCCAGGGCTACTAGAGCAGCATCAATATTTGCAAGAGATGGCGGAGGTATCATTAGGTTGCATGTAACTCCTGGTAACGACGGATCACCTGGAAAAATATCTGTCGCATCTAGGGCAGAGGAAACAGGTGATAACCAAGGAGATCTGGATGCAAGCGTTGATGGTGACGAGTCTAAGATAGCCTTCAGTTCCAGATATCTAACTGAAGTGCTTGCTGTTTTTGGTAGGGGGGAGATAGCATTGGAAACTACAACCTCCTCGAGCCCAGGTGTATTAAAACCCGTAGGCTCAGAGGATTATGTGCACGTAGTAATGCCGATGTTCGTTCAATGGTGAGAGCGCAGTAAGGATTATTAAAAATGGAACTTTGGATTCCAATTACCTTAACCGCTGCTTTTGCACAGACAATAAGAACTGCCATACAGAGGCATATGAAAGGTCCACTAGGCGACTATGGGGCCTCTGCTATAAGATTCATATACGCTATTCCTTTCGCGTGGCTTTGGTTTCTACTAGTTTTTACTAACTCAGACCAACAGTTTCCTATGCCATCAGGTATGTCCATCGTCTGGTTATTTGTGGGAGGTATATGCCAGATACTGTTCACAGTTTTGCTAGTGAAACTATTTAGCTATAGAAATTTCCTAGTTGGTATAGCTTTTTCAAAGACAGAGGTTTTATTCGCAGCCATATTTGAGGCTATTATTTTGACAGCAGCTATAAGCACTCAATTTGGTATAGCAATATTCTTGGGTACCCTAGCTGTGATAACACTTTCGGTTAGTGGTAGATCTTTTTCATTGAGTGAACTTGGTTCTAGCCTGAAATCAGAATCTACATTGATTGGGATATTTTGTGGTATCGCATTAGCAGGAAGTGTTTTAGGATTCAGATCTGCAATTAACAGCCTTCCTGATGCTGATTTTCTCCTACGGGCTACTACTGGAGCTGCTTTAGCGGTAACTGGACAAGCCATATTATTTTGTATGTATCTATTTATATATCGTAGGGAGGAACTTATAGCTGCATTTAGGTTGTGGCGCATTGGGTTGATCGCGGGTTTGTTTGCTGCTATATCCACAGCTTCATGGTTTTCTGCTTTTGCTCTACAAATGGCTGCACCAGTACGAGCTGTAGGGCAGGCTGAAATAATCTTCACTACAGTGATTACTATATTCATATTCAAACAAAAAGTTTCTAGATTAGAGGTAATAAGTATAGGTTTATTACTGAGTTCGATTTTGTTAGTCATATATAATTAACTCTCTCTATTAATGCCTTTATATCTGCGTAAGATATACCCACTAGAATGCATAAACCGTAGCGTATATCCAGATATATATCGGTAATAGTATAGATAATTGACTATACATATGCATATAGTTAATATGTCTTCAAGCATAAAATCTTGGGAATGAGGTGAGAAATGCCAAAACAGTCTCCTATACCTGACGAATTGGACAAGCCTTTCTGGGATGCTTGTAACGAAGAGCGACTGATAGCCCAGAACTGCACTGCTTGCGATAGAATGCAGTACCCACCTGAAAAAGAGTGCAGCAATTGTGAATCTGGGGATAACTTAGGTTGGCGTGAATTAAGTGGGCGAGGGAAGATTTATGGATATGGTGTTATCTTTGACTGCCCAATTAAAGCACTCCAGCCAGATCAGCCTTTTAATCTAGCAGTTATACAATTAGATGAAGATCCTGGTGTTGTAATGTATTCACACCTACCGGGAACTCCAGTAGACGAAGTCCCAGTGGGTGCAAGTGTAAGAGCTATATTTGAAACTACTCCAGGGACCGGACAGAAGGTTTGTGAATGGGAAGTAATCAGTTAAATATATCGGATCTATTTTTTAAACATAAAGAGGTGTGAAATGGCAACTGACCCAACTCAAAGTGCACCGGCGTCTTTGTACAGGAATAGAGAAGGTCTTGGAGTATGGGAGCACAGAGGTAAAGTGGCTGCGGTTGGAGTAGGCCATTCCCCAACATCAAGACGTTGGGATAGTGAAGCAGATACAAGCGTGGGGGCATGGAGTTTAATAGCTCTTAGGCAAGCTATAGATGATGCGGGCGTACCACCAGATCAGATAGATGGACTTGTGATTTGTCCTTCAACCACTACTGGTGCTCACTGGCAGGAAGGTATGCCGATACCATGGGACGTTGTGAATTCCTTCAATGCTACTGATGATCCATTGGATGGCATTGCCAAATTAAGCACCGAGTGGATATTGAAAAATATGCCAGAGCTAACCAATGTAAAATTTACAATGTATGGTATGGGGTGCATGTCCAATGCAATTGTAGTTGCAGCCCAGGCCATAGGCGACGGCAAAGCCAATACCTGTCTTGTCCTCAAAGGATGGCATAACCTTACTGGCAGATACTATCAGGGTGGAGCTGCAGCTGAAGAAACTATCTCGGGCCCAGCCAAATGGAGTAGCCTTTGGGGGCCTCCGGCTTCATACAGTACAGCTATGCAGTTTCAAGCCTATTGTCATAAATATGGCGTGAACCATGACATGATGGCTCCCTTCGTTGTTAACTCCAAGAAAAATGGCTTATTGTTCCCAGAGGGGTTCTTTTACCAGAATCGCCCAGAGGAGCTCACGGTAGAGGACTATATCTCCGCGAGATGGGTAGCAAAACCCGCTAATCTCTATGATAACGATATGCCTATTATGGCTTGTGCTGCATACCTGTTTACTACTGCAGAACGAGCTAAGGATATGAAACAGAAACCTGTATACATATTGAATCATGCCAGTACAAATAGTCTTTATTTTTTCCCAGGCAGAGTGAGTAGAGGTATGGTAGCAACCCTGGAAGAGATAGAAGCTGAAACTGATAGCACAGGTAGAAAATTACTGGAAGGAGCTGGTATTACGCCAAAAGACCTTTCATTTGAAAACATGTATGACGGGTTCAGCATATTCCATCACTTCCACATGGAAGGACTTAGATATGCAGGAGTACAGAGAGGTGAGGCTTTGGACTTCTACCAGACCGATATAACGAATAGCGGGCCGAACCCTGTTTCACCTAGTGGAGGAAATATTGGTAGTGGACGTACCCGAACCTGGATGCACACCGATTCTATTCAGCAGATACAGGGCAGGGCAGGGGCCAGACAAATAACTAAGAAGGCCGAGATAGGCGTCTCTGGTGGTCCAATGCCGGATCAGGGTAATTTCACAGTTTGGGGTGCATCCCCCGACTAAATCCCGGGTTCCTTACATAAAAGATTTATATACAAGAATCCTTGATTAGTATTATTATAGGTGCTAGTAGAGGATTCCCATGAAAAGAATTTCCAAATACATCCTTTTGTTACTACTTATTTTCGTAGTCAGCTGTCAGGCTGACTCTTGTAACGACTCTCCAGAACAGGTTCCTATGCCAACGTCTGTTACTGAAAGTTCAAGTCAACCTGATAAATCTACCAATGTAGCTGTAATAGATCCACTTTTCCTTACAATTGAAACACCATCGTCTCTAGATCTTGTTGTGAATGACTCCTCTTTGCTGATTGAGGGAGAAACTAGGGTAGATGCCCTTTTGACTATTGGAGATGATGTTGTCGAACCAGGTATTGACGGTAAATTTAATCATGAATTGGAGTTAATTACCGGGCATAATCACATAGAGATTATTGCAAGTATAAGCAGCGGTGCACAGGAGTTCGTGATATTGAGTGTTATATATGAAGATTGATCTTATCCGGGGAATATTTATAAGGAACAGGAGTTAGTTATGAAGTGGATGATAGGTATAGTTTCAGCGTTAGGAATATCGGTTCTGTCTATTGGACTTGCTTTGTTGTTTGTTGGGTCTGGCTCTTCAATTGCAGATCATGATGAAAACATCTCTGCAAACAATGGACTGTCGTCGGACATTAAGGTGCAAGGAGACTGGTCGATTGATGTGACAAACCCAGATGGAACTCTGGCAGAGCATAGGGAATTCACCAATGAGTTGAGGGACGGGGGGAATATGCTTCCAAGACTCCTAATTGGCCAGAAAATAGCGGGAACATGGTTAGTCGATCTCAGTGTGACGACAAATGACTCAGAGACACCCGAAGAGTCTCTAAGCAACGCATCTCTAACCCCGAACCGTTTAGGAGAGGGTGAAACTAACCCGAACGATCTAAGTCGTTGGACAGGCGGTTTGGACGTAGTATATTCAGGTGCTTCAATATTTCTTACAGGGAGCATTACCGTAGGGAACGCAGGGCATTTTAATCAGGTATCGGCGTCTGTATCTGAATGCTCTCGCCAAGAAGGATTGCGTTGCAACAACTATCCAAAAACTTGGTTTAGCTCGAAATTTCTTGGAGATTCAGTAGTCGTGGTGAAAGATCAAGTGATTAACGTTAGTGTTACATATACCTTTGGAAGTTAATGATAGTTAACGTTATTTAGTTGCTGATGTCAGGAGGTACCTGCTATTACAATAATAGCCATTAGAGGTTTGGCCTATGTTGCGAGTTTGTCTGCTCTTATTGGGTTACTGCTAATAAGTTCAGTTCAAATCGTATATGCCAATAATGCTGATGTTGATATATCTGTGACAGAATCCATAGCGGTTAGCGACAATGTGGATCTGGATATGGTAGCTGCTGTAGATATTTCCGTGGTAGAGAATTTGGTTATTACTGATGAAGTAGACGCAAACGTTATTCCTGTTATAGATATATCTGTGATAGAGACAATTGATATAGCTGATTCTATGAACGCAATGGTCATTCCTGTTATAGATATATCTGTGATAGAGACAATTGATATAGCTGATTCTATAAGTGCAGGTTCGGTTGAGCCCGTTGAAATCCAAATTCTTGAAACAATTAAAGTGGATGATGATATAGACGTAAGCTCTCTTGAACCCATTAATATTAATATTACCGAAAGTATAGGAGTTGGTGATTCCACAGGTAGTGGTGTAGACCCTCCTCAAACATTTGAAACAATAGGCTCAAGTATTATAGGGAAAGTAGACAAGGTAGAAGATGATAGTCCAGACGGGAAAACACCAGGTGTAAGCGCTGGGTCTATATCCAGTCCTAAAGTGATAACAGTTATAACTAACGAAGGGGTAACTGTTAAATTGGCTGTGAGTCAGTCTGCAACTATTTCAAATCCATTGAAACCCGAAGGTGATCAGGAAATAGAGAAAGATTGGAAGGTAATGATCTCCGCTGACCAGCCTATTCCCACTGGCTCAGAAGTACCGAGAGAATTTATAGCAAATGCTACAACCATAACAGTTGTGCTAGATGAACCTTTGGGTAGTCATAAGCGCTGTACAGTTATCGGGAAAACCGAAGATGGTAAGGCCTCTTTGGCATGTGATGACGGTTTGGAAATAAATATAGATGAATCAGGCCTTCCAACTGGTACTAATGCTGTCCTTCTTGTTCATCCACAGAAAAAAGCCAAGGTAGTGAGCACTGCTAAAAGCTTGATTGCTCGTATGGATAGATTCAAGGACATGGCTAAAGAAAACTCTGATTTAGCGGTATTTGATAGTTTGAAGGATCAAGTAGGTGATGGATTCTATCAGAGTCAGGAGAAAACCAAGTCTGTAGCTTCTAAAGAAGTTAAGGATATGATAGAAACTCTGGAAGATACGAACAAAATGATTGTTAACCTTGCATCAGCATTCACCTCGGGCTCTGATAATATTGCCATTGCTGCGTCAGACGTAGATGACCTTATAGATATGCTTAAGAAGATTGCTTCTAATCCGTCTAGCTTGGTGGATGTTATGGTTGATGGGTACGATGATGATGTACCTCAGGAATCTAAGAATGAACTCAAGAAGCTGATAAAAGATGCTAGCGTAGATCATTTGGCAGAGATAAAGAGTGATGTTGAGGAAGCCATATCTTTACTTGAAAATGGCGATATGGAGAATGCTCTCGAGAAACTAGAATCTGCCACAGCCAATGATGAATCCTGGGAAGAGGATACCGTAATGCCGATAATGGATAAATTCTATGCTGATATGGAGCAGGAATTTACACAGGATCTGGCTGCCGAAACAGAGAAACTACGCGGAGAAGCTAGAGAAGAGATAATAATTGTCAGAGAGATGCTGGAAGACAATACTGATTGGTTGGATCTTGCTGTCAAAGAGGATATTGAGAGTAAGGTCAATGAGTTGGAGGCATCTCTTGAAGGGGACGATGCAGAAGAAATATATTCTATCTTTATGAGCCTTGTAGAGGTAATGAGTGGGCTACCTACCGCTGAAGGTAGTCAAGATGGTGGTCAAAGTGAGGGGCAAGGTTCGTTGACTGGTCTTATAGACTCTGCTAAAGCCGAGATAAAGACTGCAACTGCTGCTTTGGGTGCAGAATATACTACTCCTGAAGATAAGCAGAATATAGAAGCCAAAATAGCCGAACTTGAGAGTGTTTTGGGTAGCAATGATAGAGATACTATATACGCTGCGTTAATGGGCCTTGCAGAAGCAATGAAAGGTACATCTGGAGGATCCTCTTCTAACGAGATAGGCTCTTTAGAAATCCAGTGTCCTCCTATGGAAAGTATAGGGAATCCTATAACTTGTTCTTTCTCATTTGATGGGAGTCTGGAGAGCAATGAATGGACGGGATCATTCTCTACTGATGGCTCTAGTAAGAAATCTGGATCCAAGTTATTCGAAGCGACTTACGATGAAACGGGGACTCTCTCATTGGTACTGGTTGCATGCGGAACCTCAGGATGTAAAGAGGTTAAGCATACTATAGAGATTGTAGAGCCTGAAGGCAGTCAGGGTGAGACTGGAGGAGGATCACATTCTAGTGAGATAGGTGAGATAAGCTCTTTACAAATCCACTGCCCTTCTAAGCAGAGTGTTGGTGATTCTATAACTTGTTCTTTCTCATATGAAGGATTTCTAAAGAGCAATGAATGGACTGGGTCATTCTCTACTGATGGTTCTTACCAGAAATCTGGATCCGAGTTATTCAAAGGGACTTACAATGAACCTGGTACTCTTTCAGTCGAACTGGTTGCATGTGGAACTTCGGAGTGTAAAGAGGTTAAGCATACTATAGAGATTGTAGAATCTTAAGATAGCAAATGTGGAATTAGATTGAGTGACCACGATAATGATAAGTCTTATGATACAACTAGCTATCATTCGAATGATGGTGTTTACCAATCAAACAATCAGCACAATTAGTCTTTACTAATGCCCTCATTAGCGATAAGGTGTGTATCGTGTGTTTCTTGCACGGGCACAATCACAACGATAAATAGAGAGTAATAAACCATGCAACCTGAAAAGAAGAAATCCTATGTCCTGATGGTTGGCCTTGCAATGGGTCACGCTCTCAAACACTTTTACCAGCAGGCATTCCTACTTCTGATACCGGCTTTAAAGGAAGCTATGTTACTTACAGATGTACAGGTAGGTTTGTTTGGTACAGCTAGGACTGTCTTGAGTGCTGCTATGAACATACCGGCTGGCATTATGGCGGATATGTGGCGCAGTAAAGTCGGGCTAATTTTGTTTTGCAGCCTTATGAGTTTAGCAATCGGATATCTTATCATTGGTTCTACTAATAGTTATTGGATGGTTCTGTTAGGAGTTGCTGTAACAGGTTTAGGTACTTCATTGTGGCATGCTCCCGCATTTGGGACTTTAGGTGCTATGTATCCAGAAAAAAGAGCAACTGCTCTCGCTATACACAGAATGGGTGGTTCTGTTGGAGATAGCATATCTCCAATAGTTATGGGAATACTCCTCGGCGGTTTTGCACTAGGGGGCATAGAATGGGGAGGTATGAATTGGAGGACTGTAGCCATGATATTAGTGGCTCCTGCAGTGCTAAGTGCATTTGCAGTCCTAATATTTTACGGGAGACAGATCGGGGAAGAAGGAGAGAGGCTGCCACAAGATATATACACATACCTAAGATCTGCCAGAGGCTTGTTGACTAATGGGACAATTGTCAGCATGGTTATGCTGACAAGCGTTAGGGCAATGGCACATAATGGATTGAATATTTTCTTGATTGTGTATATGGACGAAGACTTGGGATACCCTGTATTCAAAATAGGATATCATATGGCTTTGCTGACGCTATTCGGAGTTCTATCTGCTCCAATAATGGGATGGTTGTCCGACAAGATAGGTAGGCGTCCAGTCATATCAGTGGCCTTATTTGCAATAGCCATAATAATAAGCGGCATGTTGGTCTTCCAAGGGGGGGTAACGTTTACTATTCTTTTGGCTTTCTTGGGACTGTTCCTTTATACAGTTAATCCAATTATGTTAGCTGCTGCAATTGATTCGGCTCCCAGGGGTATGGAATCCTCTGTAACTGCATTGATGTTTACTGGCCCATCTATTTTCGGAGCCCTGTCACCAGTGGTTGCTGGATTCCTAAGAGACTCATATGGCATGGATGCGGTATTTATCTATGCTTCTTCAATAGTAGCAGTAGTGGCAGTAGCATCTCTTATCGTGCCAATGCGTCGTATTGATGATTAGTGGATTACGTTATTAGTGCAATTTTGGGAACCGGGATACCCATATAATTGCATCCAGTACAACGCAGTGAAAAGTTATATATATAAGACCTATTAGAGTCAGGTTTCTGGCCCATACAGTGCTATAAATAGGTATGCTGTAGACTTGTATTAGCAAGGCAATCAATGCCAGGCCTGTAGCCCATAATGATATAACGGCAGTTATCCACCAAACCAATTGGTGCGAATTTATGTAAGATATCGTAGCAGGCATCCAAATTGTAGACGCAGTTAAGAATAGAGCACATATTATACTTGGTGTATAAGGGCCTAATAACGGACTTTGCGTGAAGGCGATCACCCCTGATTTACAAGACATGAAATAGAAGAAAGTTATATACCCAATTGCAGCAGGTAACATTGATATTGTGAAGAACGTTCTAAGCGAGCCATCCACTCCACCCCATAAGTATTCAGGTTTTTCTATGTAGTAAGAAAGGCCTATCCAGTAACTGGCTAAGACAGTAATTCCACCTATTACATTTACTGCGAAAAAGATTTGCATTGCAGACATAAAATGTTCCTGCCATCAATTGTAAGATTTTCGGATCGGATACAAGATTAATTGTAATACATATAGATCGATATACTGAATAATGTTCGTTATATAGATACAGCAAAAAGACTTGCCATGATGCCCCAGCAGCTTTACTATGTTCTATAACTTGTGTTTTATTATCATAGATTAAGTATAGTAGCAATGGGCTTTCGTTAATTGGCTTTGCATGGTCTGCCTAAGTTACTTGAAATGTTCTAACCTGATGAAACTGCTCCAGTAGGATGCAAGTGGAAGGAGTAGGATGGATTTTGAGGTTACTTATTCAGAAGAACAGGAGATTTTTAGGACCACTGTTCACACTTGGTTGGAAGAGAATAAACCAAGAAACTTAGATATCCCTGCTGATGGTGGGCCTCTCAGTAAAGAAGTTCAGGATCAGATAAGAGAATTTCGCGTCAAACTTGGGTCTATGGGTTGGTTAGCTCCTTCGTGGCCCGAAAATTTGGGCGGAGCTGGACTGGATGCAGCCCTTGCAGCAATATTCCGCGAAGAATTCGATAAACTTGAATTGCCTTCAATTGGTAACAACGTGAGATGGATACCGGCAATGATGATATGGGGTACACCAGATCAAAAAAAGCGATATGTTACCAGTGCTGTCAGAGGAGAAACTATAACATGGCAGCTTTTCTCGGAACCAGATACAGGAAGTGACTTAGCCTCTATAAAGACCACTGCAGTTAGAGATGGAGCAGAGTGGATAATAAACGGGCACAAGTCATTTGTTACTGCTAGATTTGATCCTGATCAACTTTGGACATTGGCTGTTACAGCTGCTAATCGTCCATCGAAATTGAACCTGGGTATATTCATGATAGATTCAAAGTTACCAGGTATAACTATAAAAGCACAGAATTTACTAGTAGGTAGCGAGAGACATATATACTTGGATAATGTTAGAGTTCCTGCTGGTTGCCTCGTTGGGGATCCTTATCAAGGGTGGGAAATAGCTCAATCTGTGATAATGATGGAGAGGGGAGGGTCTATGTCAGATCGCCCTGATAGTTCCACGGTACAAAGTGTTGTTCAGTATCTTCGAGAACAGAAACAGGTTGACTAGTCGTATCTTATCCGTGGGTCTAGCCATGCATAAGATATGTCAACCAAAAGATTAGTAAGTATTATCCAGACAGAGAAAAATGTCACAAGACTTTGAACCACATTATAGTCTCTATCGTTCATGGCAGAGATTAAATATTGCCCCAATCCTGGCAACTGGAATATGTTCTCCATAATTACTGATCCACTTATGATCACAGCGAAGGAGACTCCAATAACGGTTACTACAGGTAGAAGTGCATTTGCCATGGCATGTCTGTAAGTTACTATCATGGGTGATAGTCCTTTTGATCTCGCTGTCCTAACATAATCTTGTCTTAACACTTCAAGCATAGATGATCGCATCATACGTGCTTTTGTAGCTGCTGAACTGTATCCAACTATTATAGCCGGCCACCATAGCATAGTAAGATTAGCAATTGGGTCTTCAGTTATTCCCTTATATTCGAGTGGTGGACTCCAATTAAAGACATAAAGTCCTATTATCATAAGCATTGTAGCTATCCAGAAATTTGGTATAGATAGCCCGCCGAGTGAGAATATTCTGCCAACATAGTCAGATACCTTGTCCTGCCTTACGGCCATAAGTATTCCTAATGGGATTCCCATAAATGTGGATATGAGGACGCTTAATATACCTAGTTCCAGTGTTACAGGTAGTTTCCTTTTAAAATCATGGAAGACGGAACTGCCACTGAAATAGGATTCACCCCAGTTCATAGTCGCTAAGTCGATCATCCAGTGAAAGTACTGGACAGGCAATGGCTCGTTAAGTCCGAGATTTTCTCGTATTTTTTCAAGGGCTACAGGGTCAATTTCCTGGATACTTTCATCACCCTGAGTATATATCATAAGGGCGACGTCCCCGGGGGCTATCCTTAGTATCATGAATATCAACAGAGATACCATTAGCATAGTTAGGAAACCTTGAAGGATTCGCCTTATAACATACTTTCCCATGACACCTCTAGCCAATAATGGCAATTATTGTATTTGAAATCAAATTATAGATTCGTTACGAATAAAAGTGAATACTATACACCTATAATTTATATGTCAATCAATTATAGGGGTATACTCTATATTGGCGTATATACACAAGTATGATATGATGTGGGTTCTGTTTGAGATGAAGTGGTGTTTGTGGTGGTGGCAGATTGCACCTTAACAATTGAATAGTGGAAGGTAGGTTCTTTTAGAGCGAGTTTGA
>CAUZSC010000011.1:0-27916 GCA_963582505.1 Dehalococcoidia bacterium | reverse complement strand
CATAGATTCGAAAATATACTCTCCATAGAAAGAATACTTACTCAAAATCAATTGACTCCCTCATTGCTGAAAATGGCAAAACGAACTGGCTTCTCAGATTATCATATAGGAAAATTAAATAACTTAGAAGAAAAGCATATACGCAGCTTAAGAAAAGAATGGAATATAAAACCTGTATACAAAATGGTGGATACATGTGCAGCAGAGTTTGAGGCAATGACACCTTATTTCTACAGTACATATGAAGAGGAGAACGAGGCTATACCACTTGAAGGGAATAAAGCACTAGTTGTAGGAAGTGGACCAATTCGTATAGGTCAAGGTATAGAATTTGACTATTGTTCCGTACATGCAGCCTGGGCACTCCAAGAAGAGGGTGTCAAAAGCATTATGGTTAACTCTAATCCTGAAACCGTGTCTACGGACTTCGACACTAGCACCAGACTTTATTTCGAACCATTAGACGACGAGAGTATATTCGATATATTAGAGAATGAATCAGGGTCAACTCTAGGACCTAATGAATCCATACAAACCCCATCTGTAGTCCAATTTGGAGGACAAACTGCAATAAACATATCCCAATCTCTAGCTGCAAGTGGCATGCCCATACTAGGATCTACAGCTGAATCTATAGATATAGCATCTGATAGAAGGCGGTTTGAAGATTTCTTGAATAACCTTGGAATACCCCGTCCTCCAGGCTCAGGAGTGACGTCTTTAGAGGAAGCATTGGTTACAGCACAGAGGATTGGGTACCCAGTACTGGTAAGACCCAGTTATGTATTGGGTGGTCGCGCCATGGAAATAGTCCAAAACCCAACAGAACTTGTTCAATACGTCACAACAGCAGTTGAAATTGGTACTGGGAAACCTATACTGATAGACAAATACATTAGAGGTCGAGAGGTCGAGGTAGATGCAATTTGTGATGGCCATTCAGTGCTAATACCCGGGATAATGGAACATATTGAAAGAGCTGGAGTCCATAGTGGAGACTCTATGGCAATATATCCGGCTTTAACTCTGTCCGAACAAGAGATCAACACAGTGGTAGAATTCACTACCAGAATAGGACTGGCACTCAAAGTAAAAGGATTGATGAATATACAATATGTTATAACTGCA
Source organism: Dehalococcoidia bacterium (assembly GCA_963582505.1). Taxonomy (GTDB): domain Bacteria; phylum Chloroflexota; class Dehalococcoidia; order Lucifugimonadales; family UBA2985; genus UBA2985. Next base: position 26,788 of record CAUZSC010000011.1, on the reverse strand, counting down.
GGTGAAACGATCTACAGAGACCCTTATCAGAGTGCCGTCAAGAATATAGATTCAGCAGTATATGTCATAGAGGTTAATCCACGAGCAAGTCGGACTGTTCCATTCTTATCAAAAGTTACCGGCGTTCCAATGGTCAAATTAGCAACTAAGATAATGCTAAACAAAACCCTTGCCGATCTGGGCTATCAGGGTGGTCTTTGGCCGGCACAAAAATTAGTCGGAGTCAAGACACCAGTATTCTCTATGTCCAAACTTGCAGGGGTAGACAGTTACTTGGGTCCAGAAATGAAGTCTACTGGAGAAGTTATGGGAATAGACATAGACTTTAGGGGGGCTGTGGCCAAGAGCCTTATTGCGAGCAACACTATGTTAGATAATGATGGCTCTGTACTAGTAAGCATAGCAGATGAGGACAAAGCCGAATCAATACCACTTATACGCTCCTTAATAGAGTGCGGGTGTAAACTTTACGCAACTGAAGGAACCGCTATTATGATACAAGGACTTGGAATACCTGTGACTATGATAACGAAAAAATTGGGTGAAGGTAATCCAAATGCACTTGATCTTATAAATGATGGCACTGTAACTGCGGTCATTAACACTGATTCAGGAGATCGCGGTCCACTACAAGATGGTTTTGCTATCAGAAGGGCTGCAGTAGAGAGGCGCCTACCTTGTTTTACTTCTTTAGATACTGCTAGAGCCGCTGCAGATAGTCTCATAATGGGGTCCGCTTTATACAATGTTAGGCCCTATGTAGAATACCTAGACACTGGAAAGTAGTATCCAATACAATCGCTATATAATTACCAAATAATAGTTTTATCTACTAACGAGTATGCTCACTTGCTCACCCGTCTTAATGTCAGAAATCCCGTAAACAAATTCTTTGCCTACTTTAATAGTAATCAGCCCATCTTGATTATTTGTAACTAAACCCGTAACAGATCCTTGTTTCATTATGTCTTCTGAATCAGCAGTAACTCCAAAAATCTCTTGAGGATATCTAACTGCAATTAGGTGATTGTCTGTTATAGAAACTATATCATCAGCCATTCTTGTACACTGGCGTATATCATGCGTAGCCATTATTATGCTGGTTTTAAATTCTTGGGGAATACGTAATATCAAATCCTCGATAGTAGCTTTTGATTTAACGTCTAAATTGGTAGTCGGTTCGTCTAGGAATAGCACATCTGGGTTAGTTATAAGTGAGCGAGCTATCGCTACTCTTTGTATTTCACCGCCAGACAAAGTATCAGATTTCCTGTTTTCGAAACCCGCTAACCCCACCACATCCAAAATCCAATCTGCTTTTTCCTTTCTCAAATCAGCAGAAACACCTCTTACATTTAGGCCGTATACGACATTTTGATAGACTGTATCATTAAAAAGCACGGGACGCTGAGAGACTAAAGACATTTTTCTACGTAGATCTAATCTTTCAGATTCTGCAGTACCTACCAACACTCCATCAAAAACAATTTGGCCTGATGTCGGTTCTTCTAGTAGATCCATTATTCTCAACAGAGTGGTTTTACCTGACCCACTGAGACCTATTAGAACAGTTATAGCATTACTTTTGAAACGCCAGTTGACCTGTTCTAGAACAGAAATATCATCATACTTTTTGCTTATATCTTTTAGTTCAATCAAAATGATCTACCTATTTTGAAGTCTATTACCAATCAAATTAACTGCAAGTGCAACAGTAATCAATATTATCCCCAGGGCCATAGACATTCCTAAATTCCCCATGGAAGTTTCAAGTGACATTGATGTAGTTAATGTTCTAGTATAATGCTTTATGTTACCTCCAACCATTATTGCTAGACCCACTTCAGATATTGCTCTTCCAAATGCCAAAAGTAAACCGGTGATAACACCATATCTAGCTTCCTTAATCACCGAGTAAATGACTTGCATCTTATTAGCACCCAGCGATAAAGATGTTTCTTTAATATCGTTCCTTACTCCGTTCAATGCGGATATTGTCATACCTGCTATGATTGGTGCAATTAAGATTACCTGTCCTATCAACATAACCCCTGGCGTAAATAGCATGCCAAATCCACCGAGTGGCCCTTCCTTAGAAAAAACCGCGAATATTACCAGTCCAACGAAGACTGTTGGTACACTAAAAAATGTATTAATCAGACCTACTACCAAGTTCTTAAATTTGAATGAATAAAAATATATGAGACCACCGAACGGGATAAATATTATTGCAGAGACGAAAGTAGCACTTCCAGATATTGTCACACTTCTCAGGGCAATCTCCATCACTCCTCTATCCATATCCAAGATTAATTGAAGTGCTGTCACTATGCTTTCTATAATCATTTCCAATTTAGTACTGCCCTTCTACTGGAAGACTGCTATTCACATAACCTCTGCAGATGTTTAAATTATAGAACTAATCACTTTTTTCTGAGATAGCATGGAATAATGATATTTTATGCTCATGTAAACCAAATACAGATATTTCATATTGAATCTCATCTGATAACAAAAACTTTATGAACTTACCAGCACCATCTGAATTGATCTCTGGGTTAAAATCTGGATTTACGCTTATCACTGAGTATGTGTTGTTGAGTAAATATTCACCAGTATCCACCAGGCTAATCAAATCTATTTCTTCTTGAAAAGCAAGGAAAGTACCCATATCTGTCAAAGTGTAGCTGGATTTTTCATTAGCAAGCATTAGTGTAGTGCCCATGCCCGCACCAGCCTCCACATACCAACTTCCTCTATCCGATCCAATCTCTTCAATCTCTATAGATCTCCATATCTTTTTTTCTCTAGAATGTGTACCTGACTCATCCCCCCTAGATACAAAGGTCACATCATTTCCTGCTATTTTTCCATATTCCATGATCTTTTGAAAGGCATCCTGTATTCCAAGATTATAAATAGAAGCTGGATCTGAGCTAGGTCCTATTAAAACAAAGTAATTAAAAGCGAACTCTTGCCTATTCGATCCATATCCTTTTTCTATAAATGCCATCTCTCTATCCACATCATGAACTACTACTACATCTACATCTCCTCTTTTACCTAACTCGAAAGCCCTGCCTGTTCCGCCTGAAATAATATCAACCTGCATGTCGAATGCAGTTTCAAATTTTTCCTCTATAACATCCCAGAGCCCAGTATCATACAAACTCGTGGTGGTACTAATGACCAATCTCTTTCCTCCACCCATACCATATCTATCACCATCTATAATATTAAAGCTCATTGCTAGCATTAATATTACAAACAATATACAAGAAATCAGGACATAGGGTTTAGCTCTATTGTTATACATTGATTTGACAGGCATCCATCGAATCCTCAAATGGTAACGGAAACAACTATGATTATTCTACTCGCGCATATACCACATATATAGACTTAGATGGCGGAGAGAGTGGGATTCGAACCCACGAGAGGATTGCTCCCCTACGCGATTTCCAGTCGCGCCTGTTCGGCCACTGCAGCATCTCTCCATCATATTTCCACAACCGCATATTTAATGTTGTCCGGCGGAGAGGGTGGGATTTGAACCCACGTCCCGAGACAATCGAGAACCGTTTTTCGAGAACGGCGCCTTAAGCCTCTCGGCCACCTCTCCACATCGGAGGATTTTACCTGAAAAACAATTCCAAAGCCAGATCAGCATATAAAATACAGAAATTAAGGTAGTTTCAGCAAATTGCAGTTATCGTATGATTAGCCATACATACTTAATCTTCCTTCAATGATTCTAACAACCGTTCCCACAGTATAGACCTCATTTCTCTCAATTCAAACATGTAAACCTGAACTTCAATATCCTCTTCAAGTATTTTCCGAATACACTCCGATATAGTCATATTCTTTTTTACTGCAATTAAACCGATGGCGTCGTACATTAAATCTGCTATACGCGTGCCCACAACTATAGAATTCCTACCTTTAACCATAATTGACATATAATAGCGTTAACGCTATTATATGTCAATTATTACAAGTTAAGATAACCAATGCAACCCATACCTAACAATTGCCTTCACTACAACAAATAGTCGAGCTGCCTACTTGTCTTGATATGATATGATTGGATGGATGGATATTATGATTCGGCTTAAAATCTATGATCCTGACTGGAGACGGATATGAAACTAGTTTTATTCAACGATGGCAAACCTGGATTAATGAGAGAGGATGGCATAGTAGATATAACTGAAGTTATTGGTTCAATAACTAGCAACACAGGTCATCAAGCCATGAAAGATATTATTTCGAATATATCATCAATCAAATCAGATCTTGAAGAAATAGAGAAATCTGGAGTGGCTATACCACTCTCCACTGCAACAATCGGAACCCCATTACCAACCCCAGGCAAAATCTTATGCATGGGCGGTAACTTTACAGAATTCGGGCACCGCCAACCTGGTCCTATGTGGGGATTCTTAAAAGCTTCAGATTCAATTATAGGACCAAATGAGACCGTAGTATTGCCTCCAGATGATGCCAATATATTCCACCACGAAGCAGAGCTCGTACTAGTCTTTGGCAAAGCCGGTAAAAATGTAAGCGAAGATGAGGCATTTGAATATGTTTTTGGATATACCTGCGGCGTGGATGTCTCTGCACGTATGCCAACACCCCCGGGTAGAACCCCTCCTGCTTTTGAAGCATGGCGAGGTATATCTGCACATAAATCGTATAACACTTTTGCCCCGCTGGGCCCATGCATAGTCACAAAAGACGAAGTACAAGATCCACAGAACCTCCTTGTGCAACTGAGAGTAGATGGTCAGTTGAGAGGTAATTTCAACACATCAGATATGGCCCATTCCATAGCTAAGTCCATAGCTTTTGTAAGTAGCTTTGAAAGTTTTGAGGCTGGAGATGTACTATATACTGGTACAAATCACCAGGGGTTAGGTGCTATGCAAGACGGCGAAACAATACAAATTGACATTGAAAAAGTCGGAGGATTTAAGTTCACTGTACATGATCCCTTGAAGCGCAAATGGCCCACAGGAGTTGATGAAGAAACTGCGCAGGATGTGCGTGAGGGAGCAGGGGCACCAGGAAGAAGAAAACGACCCTTATAACTTAAGCCGTCAAAATTATATTATACCAGTGGTGTCTTGGTCAGACCAACAATATATTGAGGAGGTTTTGCATGTGAAAACCTCCTTCTACCATAACTATCAGCAATGAAAGCAACGAGGACTATATTTCTTTAACCTAAGCTATGAATAATGCCTCCAAAGCTGATACTTTGCTTATCCTCCCAGATACTTATACGTATCTGAAGATAGCAAAGATCAAGTAACGTTGAATGTAATAAATCTTCAGTGCATTAGATTAACCCATAGACATTCACAGATACTTCGGAGTCTCTATATTGGCAGGTTCCATGTTATTATAATCCTTATGCTGCTATTATCGTAATATGCAAGGACATATATTACGATTGCCTATTGTGTATTTCGTTGACAGACTAATTTCACTATGCTAAAATTTGCCTCAAAATGAACCTTAGATGGAGATCCCCTATGCGGGTAACTCAAGAACTGCCTTACGGTAGTGTAGAGTTGCCCATATTTTTTAATCAAGTGACATCAATTGGATAATTGGCATGGCATCATAATGGCGGCAGGCAATGGGTCTCGTATGAAATCTAAATTGCCTAAAATGATACAGCCTATCTGTGGAAGGCCTATGGTTGGATATGTAGCTGATGCACTAAGAAATGCTGGTGTAAATAATCTGTATACAATAGTTCCTCCAAGATCCGCTGAAATAAAGGATTCTATTGGATTTCCAGTCACATTTATAGAACAAACTTACCCGAATGGCACTGGGGGTGCTATCTTAAGTGCACGCGTGCTGATGGAAAAGTGCCACGGCAACCTTTTAGTAATAAATGGAGACATGCCTCTTGTCACGCCACAGACAATCACTAAATTAATTCAGCAACATGAATCTACTGCTTCTTATATCAGCCTGCTAACTGTCCAACCACCACTATCAAAGGATATGGGTCGTATTATCAGAGACAGCAAGAATCGCATTGTATCAATAAATGAATCAAATGCTGTTGCATTTAATGCACAGATATCTGAAGAAGGAAACTCCGGCATATATTGTTTTAACTTACCTGAGCTATGGACGTTACTGGATGAGATAGAACCTGTCGCAGATGGAGAATACCGCATAACAGACCTCGTAAGTATAGCTCATAAGAAATCATATGAGATAGGCAGTCTACAAATCGAAGATCCGAGTGACCTATTAGGAGTCAACAATGGAATAGATCTTGCTAGGGCAAGAACCAATATGCAAAAGAGAATCAATGATAAATGGCTTTTGGAAGGCGTCATAATCATTGAACCTGTATATATTGATGTTTCTGTAGAGTTAGCTCCAGATACTATAATATATCCAAATACATTCATCCAAGGCAATTCGACAATTGATGCTAATTGCCACCTAGGCCCTGGCTCTATAATAAAAAACTCAGTAATTAGAGAAAATTGTTCAATTATACAATCTATGATAGAAGCAGCTGTATTGGAACAAAACGTTGCAATAGGACCTTATAGTCATGTACGTCCAGATAGCTACATAGGACAAAATGTACATGTAGGCAATTTTGTGGAAGTCAAAAACAGCCACATTGGCAATAACACTCAAATGGGTCACTTCAGCTACATAGGTGATGCAACTATAGGAAATAACGTCAACATAGGAGCCGGTGTTGTAACATGTAATTTTGATGGATCAAGAAAACATGAGACAATTATAGATGATAGTGCATTCATCGGATCAGATTCCATGATTGTTGCACCCATACATATTGGAGCTGGTGCATCTACCGGTGCAGGGTCAATTGTAACCAAGGACGTTCCACCTAACACCTTCGTGGTTGGAATGCCAGCCAGAATAACATCTAAGAAAAAAACAAACTTAGATACCTAGAACGAATATTCACATAACGAATTTTGAAACATGAGAGGAAGTTATAAGTATTGGATCCCGATAGTACGTTACTACTAATAACACCAACAATTTTGACTATCACGCTATATTTTCTTATCAGCGTTGTTGAAGGATATTCGTTGCAGCATTACAAAGAGTCCTCAATAAATGTAACTGAAAGTACAAGCATTTCGGAACTCCGGCATCCGTTTAACTACCCTACTAGTTGGTCAACAACACGATTATTTCTAACAATAATTTTTACGGCTTCTGTAATCAACATCCAATTCACGTACAACGCATCAGGAATATTAACCTCTATTTTATTAATAGCGTGTTTTGTTCTTATCAGACCTTTAGGCATAAAAATAGGATTGAGTTATAGTATGGCCTACTCCATTTCATCAACATTGCTCTGGCCACTAGCTACAACTCTAATCCCAATCCTATATTTAAGTGGATTACTTGGCAGAATATTCATAAACTCAGGCAATGAGAATCTAAAAATAGATGATAAATCAACAGCATCAGAAAACGACTTGCACGACGCTAATCAAGACGATTTGGAGCCCCATGAACAAAGAATGATAAGTTCCATACTCCAATTGGATGATACAACTTCAAGAGAAGTTATGGTAACTAGAATGGATATAGTTGCAACAGACCAATCTACTTCTTTAGAAAAAGTAGCAGAGATAATGTCAGAAAGTGGACATAGCCGAATACCTATATACGCAGACACCATAGATAATATAGTTGGCATAGTTCATTCCAGGGACATGCTAAGACATCTATCTACAACCACAGATGTAGATAAACTTCGAGAATTAGCTCACCCGTCCTTCTTCATTCCTGAATCCAAAAGACTAGACGAACTATTGAGGGATTTCCAAGAAAAACACATACATATGGCAATCGTAATAGATGAATATGGGGGGACTGCTGGGCTGATTACTCTTGAAGATTTATTAGAAGAAATAGTAGGTGAGATAGAAGATGAATTTGATGTACCAGAGTCTCTAAAGGAAATTGTAAACGAAAACGAAGCGATTATGGACGCACGTATATCACTCGACGAAGTTAACGATACATTTGGAACAGACCTGCAAGGGTATGGATTCGACACTCTTGGTGGCCTTCTTTATCAAAAAATGGGTAGGATACCAATACCTGGAGATCAAATGTACATAGATCAACTGGATATAAGTATAATATCTACACTTGGCAGAAGGATAAAAAGAGTCCGAGTGTCAAAAGAAACCCAACAAAACGCAGAGCACAAATAGGAAATTTACCTGTCAAAACTTCCCTCTAATAAGGTTTTAGCCTTTATTTGACCTCATGCTCAAAATCTCCGCTATAGAATTATGCACGGCACCAATGGCTAAACATCAAAGAAGACGGACCCAGCAGATTAGTATCCTCTGGTATCCGTCTTCTTTCAGTTTCTCAAATAAATAATTTTATATGAACAGTCTATTATTTATATTTACGTCATTACTTAAGAACACTTGTCGTCTGTCATCTGCAATGGAGCAGTTGCTATCCGTCCACTGGTCCCAAGAGCTTCTAGGGTATACAAACCTGCCCCAGGATACTTAGCCATGGTGGTCAAGTTAGATGATTTAGGATTATTGGCATACTGTGTGAGAATTTCAAATGCACCTGCCTCATTAACACTGCCTGAGAACAAGATCTGAGCATTATCTGCAGACTTAACTAGGCTGAGCAATACCAACTCTCCTTCACCAAATCCTGAACCCCAAACTGTGACCTGTGACGGAGTCTCCCTTGCTTGAGATTCAGCGCAAAGTGCGCTAGTTACTATACTAGCTCCAGCAAGACTCTCCATAGACGCAGCTTCGGAACCTCCACCTTGTCTATCTGCCATTACTGTACTGGACCCCAAGGCTGCAACAAGAACAAGAACTAAAACCATGAGCCCTTTTAGTGATAAGAACTTTTTCATTTCCCAATCCCCTTTCTAGAAGTCGAAAACATAGGCTATACCTATATCAATTCATCCTCGACAATGATATTAATGCTCGGCAGGCATGTCAAGCCCTAGAAGCTCAATACGAGCCAATTTTGCCAATAAACCACTTAACATCAACAAATTACCATCTATTAGAAGATGAACTTGAAAGTGAACAATACATAAATTTAATTTATTCTGCTATAATCTCTCTTCGGCCCCATAATTAGATCCCATATTATTTATTTTGTGGTGTTAATAAATGGAACAGGATTTTACACATCTAGTTACTAAGCTAGTATTCCAATTGGCATTCATACTTATCGCGGCAAAAATTGCTGGGGAATTCTGCGAGAGGTATTTGAAGATACCTCCTGTACTCGGTGAACTCACAGCTGGAATACTTATAGGTCCTTTCGCTCTAGGCGGCATGTCTATGTTTGGCATAGATCCATTGTTTGGCATTCCACATTCTGATCATCAATCTAGTGCTGTGCCCGTATCTATAGAATTATACTCAGTGTCTCAAATTGCTGCTATAGTTTTATTATTTGCAGCTGGATTAGAGACAGATCTTAAACAATTCCTAAAATATTCAGGCCCAGCCACTCTCGTAGCTATTGGGGGTGTGATTCTACCATTCGCTTTTGGTGTTGGAGCAACGTTGTTTTTAAAACCAGCTGGTCTAAGTGGAGATATGCTCCTATACTCAGCCCTATTTATCGGAGCCATAATGACTGCCACTTCAGTAGGTATCACGGCAAGGGTACTTAGTGATCAACAAAAACTAGATAGCCCAGAAGGTGTGACTATCCTTGCAGCAGCTGTAGTTGACGATGTAATTGGGATCCTAGTACTCACAGTGGTGATAGGTATTGCAACTCCTGGTGAAGAGCTGTCTACAACTCAGATAGGGCTAATAGCAATAAAGGCTGTAGGTTTTTGGCTGGCACTAATGATAGGTGGAATAATGGCCTCTACTTACATATCCAAAGCTTTAGATTCATTTAGAGTACCAGGTGCTGCTCTCAGCCTCGCCTTATCTTTGGCATTTTTGTCTGCAGGCTTAGCTGAAAGCTTCGGCCTGGCAATGATCATTGGAGCGTATACCATAGGATTAGCCTTGTCTGGCACTCACATAGCTAGGATATTAGAAGAACAGGTTATGTCTGTTTATAATGCTCTGGTCCCAGTGTTTTTTGTAGTTATGGGAATGATGGTCGATATATCAGCTATTACAGGAGTATTATTCTTTGGATCTGTAATAACTATACTGGCAATCTTGTCCAAGATAATAGGTTGTGGTATACCAGCACTAGTTACAGGGTTCAACAAAATCGGATCTTGGAGAGTAGGAGTGGGAATGTTGCCCAGAGGTGAAGTAGCTTTAATCATAGCAGGCATAGGTTTATCGAGAGGTATAATAGGCCAAGATATCTTTGGGGTATCTATAATGATGACCATAATCACAACTCTTATGGCACCAATTATATTAGTACCAGCATTCAAGGGTGGCAGTTCTGGAAGACGCTAGAGTAAATAATATGCAAGGTTGAGAGAACACGGATGTACTGCGACACACTGCATATTCTCTAAAGACGCTTAGCTGATCCCACTCTGTTTCACCTTAATCATCTGTGCCCCTGTAGCTCAGTGGATAGAGCACTGGCCTCCGAAGCCAGATGCGTGGGTTCAACTCCCGCCAGGGGTACCAACCAACATAAAAAGATTTCTTTTTATAAGCCGTCTAGTCTACAGTCTTTCATTAACCCACTGAAGATTCTCTAGCTTCTTTTTGTGCATGGGTTTCCCTAACCCAGGAGCGTTTGAGCTCATCTGTGACGTTAACAGTCAACTTACCAAAATCAGATATTTCCATCTCAATCACATCCTGATCCTGCAATGGGCCCAATCCTCTGTGGTTAGTGCCACAAGCTATTACATCTCCTGCTTCCAACGTAGTAATAGAGGTTATCCACTCTATTACCTCTGGTATTTTGTGATCCATGTCTACAGTATTATAATCCTGTCTTAAATCGCCCTGTACCGACAGTTTTATTGATAAAGCCTGAGGATCTGAGATCTCGTCAGATGTAAGCAGGAATGGCCCCATGGGACCAAATGTGTGCCAGGATTTGCCTATAAAGAAATTATCAGCACCGGGTCTACCAATCCCCCTACAGGATACATCTATAAAATTCATATACCCGAATATATGATCATATGCATCCTTAGCAGCAACTTTGCTCGAAGTCTTACCTATTACAATTGCTAATTCAGCTTCATGTTCAAACACAGTAGCGGTTGCATCAGGCAATATCACAGTATCACCGTTACCAATAACGCTGCTAGATGATTTATTAAATGCTCCTATGGGTGCAGAACCAACCTTAGTTCCACTCTCCATGTAATTCCCAGCCATACATATCAACCGCGCAGGCTCGGGCAGAGGTGCTCTAAGTCGTAATTGATTCATTGGCACACCTTCCGATTGAGTGGATATCTCAGTTATTTTATCTTTATATTTAGCAAAATCATTTATTATAAAATGCATCATCTCCTGCGGGGAGAAATAGAGCATATCTTCCGTAACTTGAGAGATATCAACTATGTTATCTCCTTTAAGAACTCCCAATTTAAAATCTTCCCCAAACAGTACCAGTCTCATTTTGTATCCCTTTCTAAAAATCTTTGGATATATTCATATCATTTCGAATTTTATCTTAAGACTTACCTTCTCTAGCTTCGATTTGAGCCCTAGTTTCTCTGGACCATGTCCTCTTCAATGCATCGCTAACTGTATTAGTCAGCTTACCAAAATCTGAAACCTCTATTTCCATTTTGTCACCATCCTGAAGTGGGCCCAAACCCCTATGGTTAGTACCACAAGCCACAACATCTCCGGGTTGCAGCGTGGTAATCCATGTAACCCAGGCTAAAGTCTGTTTGATAGTATGCCCCATATCATTAGTATTATAGTCTTGTCTAAGGTCCCCCTGAACCCACAATTTAATTGGCAGGTTTTGTGGATCATCCACCTCATCTGCTGTTATTAGTGCAGGGCCCAATGGACCAAATGTATCGAAAGATTTACCATCAAAGAAATTATGCCTTTTACCATCATCATCGCGCCCTCTGTGAGATACGTCGACGAAATTTGTATACCCGAATATATAACTATAAGCATCCTCTTCAGAAATGCGTTCAGCTTTTTTACCTATAATGATTGCCAGTTCAGCTTCATGATCGAATATACGAGGGTCAAATCCAGGCAACACAATAGTATCGCCATTGCCAATGATGCTGCTAGATGATTTATTGAAGGCATTTAAAGGATTTGCCTGTTTTAGCGTGCCATTCTCCATGTAATTCCCAGCCATACATACTAGTCGAGGTGGTCTAGGAAGAGGAGATCTCAATCTAATTTCTGATACAGGAGTACCAACGCCATCAGCAATAAGCCCCTCTAAAACTAATCGATGGCTATCAAACTCTTCTATGAGTTTGCTCATTAGCTGTTGTGGGGTGTTGTGTGGAATGACATCTGCAACTGAAGACGCATCTATCACTTTACCACCAGACAAGACACCCAAACTATAATCTTCCCCATAGAGAACTAATCTCATCCTATCCCCCATTCTGCAATCTGATATTTACAAACCCTGAACATACGTAGTACTTAATAATAGATAACTATTCTTTCACATCTAGAGGTATTTCCAATTCGACTGATATCTGCTCTAAACTTTCATAAGTAGGTCTATCCAGTGGGATACCATTAGCACGCCGATCCTTTTCGGCTTCCCATTGATCCTCTCCATGTATATATATACGCTCCCAACCAGGAAGTTTCTCAGATGATCTAATAACCCTAAACATTTCATCCATCTCTTCTTTAAATTCATCTATAGGTCTAAAGCCATCAATTCTCAATGCACCAAAGAAATGTCCTGTGTTTTGTGCTGCACCAGCTGGTCTAGCTCTCTCGCCCTGCACACCACCTTCTGATAACTTCGATGCAGTCGCTCCAACGGCAGCTCCGGAAAGAACACCCGTGAGTATGTCTACCAATAACATTAATCCGTAACCTTTATGACCTCCAGTATCCTTTAATCCACCAATCGGTAGTATATACCCTCCGCCAGCTCTAGCAGCAGGATCTGTTGTATGGTTATTCTCAGAGTCCATAACCCATCCTAGTGGAATTTCCTGGTTTCGTCTCATTGCTATTTGAAGTTTACCAAAAGCCACTACACTTGTAGCAAAATCCATCACAAAGGCAGGTGGTGTCTTTGTTGGAGCCGCTACAGCTATGGGATTAGTTCCGAAAAACCCTGTTTTACCTCCTGTTGGCGGCGTATCTCCACCTGATCCTACATTCGTCATCGAAAACCCTATCATGTCATGTTCGAGTGCCATCCTAGCGTAAAACCCTGCTATCCCATAATGAGTACTGTTTTTAACTGATACAAAACCAGCCCCTGTATTAAGTGCCTTCTTGATAGCAATTTCCATTGCCCTCCTACCCACTACCATGCCAAGACCTTGATCGCCATCTATTAGAGCTGTAGACGGCAACTCGTGTACGACTCTGATATCTGGATTGGATTTAATTAGTTCACTCTTTAACCTAGCTACGTAGTTAGGAAGACGAGGTGCCCCGTGAGATTCCACACCGTAGATATCAGCCATTATCAATACTTCAGCAGCATCCTTCGCGTTAGCTTCTGATAAACCAAGCTTGGTAAATACGTCTACTATAAATCTTTCTGTACGTTCTGCATTAACAAGAACACTATCTGGATCTGGAGATATTGGCATTAGAATCCCTCCTCCTCAACAAGAGTGGTCAAATACTTATATTGGCCTATGTGCAATAATGCAGCAGCTCTATTTCTAGTGCTATGCCTATGCTATTATACCCATGCACACTTGCGTAGGGCAATATAGAAGTTTTGCTTAGACTCACTAACAATACTACAGATCTCTACAATATGAATGCAAATAGCGTGAACGCCATAACATAATGGAGGTTCAATTATATCTACTACAAATGATATTGTAATTATAGGTGCTGGAATCCTAGGACTTGCCACTGCTATGGAAATTTCCCACAAAAATCCTAGACTAAAGATATGTTTGATCGAGAAAGAAAGCAGTTTTGCCACTCACCAGACTGGCCACAATAGTGGTGTTATACATTCTGGTCTCTACTATAAACCTGGTTCACTAAAAGCTCAAAACTGTGTTTCAGGATCTTTAGCTCTGAAAGATTTCTGTGACATACATTCCATTAAATATGACTTAGTAGGGAAAGTAGTAGTTGCAACTACTGAAGATGAACTCCCAGCGCTTCAGGTACTGCATGAGCGAGGGGTAGCGAATGGAGTAGAAGGGCTGAAGATGATTAGTAAAGAGGAGCTTCTGGAAATCGAGCCTCATGTAAATGGAATAAGAGCGCTACATTGCCCAAAGACCGGAATAATAGACTATAAAGAAGTTTCAGAAACATACGCAAAAGTATCCAAAGAAAATGGTGTAACTATCATGATGGATACTAAACTTTCAGGAATACGTGAATATTCAGAGAATCTGCTTTTGGAAACTACAAAAGGCCCAATTCGGTCATCATATATAATAAATTGTGCCGGTTTGTATTCAGATACTGTAGCAAAGATGATGGATAAATCCCTAGAGACACAGATAATACCGTTCCGTGGAGAATATTACACAATATCCCACGACAAGGACTATCTCGTAAAAGGATTAATATACCCTGTACCCAATCCGGCATTCCCATTTCTTGGTGTCCACTTTACTCGCATGATTCATGGTGGAATAGAGGCCGGGCCTAATGCTGTCCTAGCCTTTGCTAAGGAAGGGTACACCAGAAAGTCTGTCAATATACCAGAACTCTTCTCTACTCTCACATACAAAGGATTCTGGGGAATGTCTTACAAATATTGGAAAACCGGCCTACAAGAATTTTGGAGATCTCTTAGTAAGAGTGCATTTACTAAAGACCTACAACGACTCATACCTGAAATCCAAGAGGAAAACCTGGTCTCAGGTGGTGCTGGAGTAAGGGCCCAAGCTGTAGACGTAAAAGGTAATCTACTTGATGACTTCAACATCGTGCAGACTAACAGAGCAATGCATGTAATCAATGCACCGTCTCCGGCAGCTACTGCTTCACTCTCTATAGCACAAACAATTGTGTCTACCGCATTAAATCAGTTTGCTATTTGATATACGTCTTAAGCTGGTCTGAATACAGGCACCACAAATCCTTCTGTTCGTTCATCCCAGGATAGTTCTAAATCCATTCCAATCACTAAGTCACTCCTAGGATTCTTGGTATCTATTTCAACATCTACAATGTTAGTCGGCATCCTACAACCTTCTTCCAAATCAACCATTGCCACTATAAAAGGAACCTCCTCAGACCAAGCCCTGTGTGGGGGTCTCATTACAACTCCAAAAGCATGCAAAGTTGCCTTGCCAGAACACTTTATCCAAATTGTATCTCTAGAAAAACAGTATGGGCATATATCTCTTGGATAAAAATACGCTTGCTTACACTCATTGCAATTTCTCACCCAGAGTTCACGCTCAGAACACTTCTCCCAGTAGAACGATGTCTCTTGAGTAGGATAAGGTATGGGTTTATCAGGAATATTTTGCTGTGTCATTTACATTCCTCTTATTCATTATTTTGATAGTCATATGACCAAGTACTAACAATCTCTAGAACCACTGTTCAATCCCTAGCTAGTACCACGGTGCCTCCAGATGAAAGAGATCCCCCTGTACCATGACAAAATGTCAATTTACAATCAGGTACCTGCCTATCACCGCATTCACCTCTGAGTTGTCTAACTGCTTCTATAACAAGAAATACACCATATGCACCCGGATGTGTATAGGATAATCCACCCCCGGCTGTATTCATAGGAAAATCTCCACCTGGAGCGGTACGTTGTCCTTTTACAAAATCGAGGGCTTCCCCTCGACCGCAAAAACCCAAACTTTCAAGCGTAAGCATCACTGTATATGTAAATGAGTCATATATCATAGCCAAATCGAAATCACTATGCTTCACTCCAGCCATTTGGAAAGCCTTAGGTCCAGTTTCACGAGCTATAAGAGACGTCAGATTTGGCATCTGGCTAATTATGCTATGGTCGTGACCTTCTCCAGCTCCCAATATCCAAACTGGGGGTTTCTTCAAATCTTTAGCTCTCTCAGGCGTAGTTATTATGTAAGCACCTCCAGCATCTGTCACTAAACAGCAATCCAGAAGATGAAAAGGCCAGCAAACCCATCTCGAATTATGATAATCGTCAAAACTCATATCTAATGGTATTTGAGCCCTGGGATCATGTATCAACGCTTTAGGATTCAATTTTGCCCATTTCCTAGTTGCAACAGCTATCTCTGACATAGCTTCGCGAGTACGGTCTTCCCCAATTTCATGCATATACCTACTACACGCCATAGCATAATTAATAGGTGCCCCTATAAACCCGTACGGTGTTTCAAATTGAGCCCCTGGGGAGTTATCACGAACTAATCCCGGTGCAGCAAAAAACCTACGCGAATAACCAGCTGATCCATGTGTTACTAATGCAACTTCACAATAGCCCGCAGATATTGCAGCTAGAGCATGCCCAGCATGAATAACAAACGAAGAACCTCCTACGGATGTACCATCTGTAAATTGCGGTTGGATACCCATATGTTCTGCCAGGCCCAGAGTATTACCAGCTGCGAAGACAGCATCAACATCATTTTTATTCAGACCTGCGTCTTCTAGGGCATTGTATGCAGCTTCTGCATGCAGTTGTAAGTCTGATTTGCGATTATCCAAGTACCCTATCTCATCCGACTCTGCCACCCCAACAATGGCAGCTCCTCTGCTCAAATTAGACATAGCCCCTCCCTGTAAGAGTATAAATATAACTGAAATTGAGAATAACATCGCCTGGTATCTTCTGCAAGATATGAAAAGTTACTGCCAAAAGTACAATTTTACGATAACCAAACTTTACCAGCATAACTTTTACTAAACACAGTATTACAAAGCCAAATAATCTTATAGGGGATTATGGTACTAAACTGATTCCGCTATCACACTCAATGCTTCATCTATATCATCCCTAGTAATGCCATAATGACTAACCATTCTAACCTTCGAGCCATAAGGATGCTGAGCAAGGATACCTCTATCATGAAGTAAATTTAAGAATTTTTGTACATTGCCAGACTCCAACTCGAAATACACTATATTCGTTGATATATTGTCCGGATTTATGGTTATTCCTGGAATTTTGCTCAACCCATAAGCCAAATAATTAGCATTAGAATGATCCTCAGATAAACGATCTACCATAGTATCCAACGCTACTATAGCCGCACTTGCAAGGATACCAACTTGACGCATTCCACCACCAAGGGCGTTCCTTATTCGCCTTGCCTTCTCAATGAAACTCTTGGTACCACAAATCATTGACCCTATCGGGCAACTTAGTCCTTTGGAAAAGCAAAATGTAATGGAATCTACAGGACTAACCAATTCCCGAACGTCAACACCAAGAGCTACGGCAGCATTAAATATGCGGGCTCCATCTAAGTGTATCTCTGCTCCATATCTATGAGCAATATCTGATATATCATTGGTGTATTGCGGTGTCAAAACTGCCCCATTACATCTATTATGTGTGTTTTCTATTGATACTAAAGCAGTTCTTGGAAATCTGACAGAACTAGGTCTTATCGCAGCTTCTACTAAGGATAAATCTAATTTGCCATCTTCCTCGTTCGCTACTTGCCTGAATGCAATACCACCAAATGCAGATGCACCACCATATTCATATAAGTACAGATGGGACTGATCTCCTAACACTATCTCTTCTCCTCTGTCGCAATGTGTAATAACTGAGACCAAATTGCCCATGGTACCACTCGGAACGAATAATGCAGACTCCTTCCCCATCAAGTCTGCCGCCATATCTTGCAACTTATTCAATGTAGGATCATCTCCCAAGCCATCATCTCCCAATTCAGCATCGCTAATGGCTTTAATCATTTTTGGTGTAGGATGCGTAACTGTATCACTGCGTAAATCTATCAATTTCAAATTTCTTCATCCTCCTAGCGATTATTGAATCTATTTTTATATCCTTATGAATATCAAAATACTCAATTAAGTGCTGTCCACTATTTGTTTTAAACTACAGGTGTATACTATATATGGAACCTGTAAATTATAACAAAAAAACTTTAATTTAGATTTATCGAAACACATACTATCAAAAAGGGAGTAAATATGGAGTTAGCAACATCCTACCGCTACCTAAGTCCCTCTACCAGAATACATGCCGGGGAAGGTTCATTATCTCAAATTTCTTCAGAAGCCCGTAGATTGGGATCTAATCGTTGTTTCGTAGTTTGCAGTGAAACTGTAGCCCGGACAACAAACCTGTTGGATAGAGTTAAAACAGAATTAGGCGATACTTGTGTAGGTATATATGATAATGCAAAAAAAGAATCACCAATACCTCTGGTTATGGCCGGAGTAGAAGCAGCACGTAACGCCAACCCAGATTGCATCATAGCCGTCGGGGGAGGTAGTGCAGTAGTCACTGCTAGAGCTATAACAATTTTGATGGCTGAAAACGGCACACCTCAAGAATTGTGTACCAAATATACTCCAGGACAACCACCAGAAAGTCCTAGGCTATTGAAACCAAAAATACCCCAAATAGTAGTCCTTACAACTCCTACAAATGGCGTAAACCGCGGTGGTGCAGCTGTTATGGATGATAAACCTCCATTCAGATTAGAATTGTTCGATCCTAAAGCAAGACCAGCTTGTATAATACTCGATGGCGAGGCATTGTTAACTGCTCCTCTATCACTATTTCTGGACACTAGCATCACCACATTTGCAGGTCTACTAAGTTCCATACAATCTCCGAATCTTAACCCTTTTAACTATGCAGATATAAGGGAAGCTTTAGCAATCTGCATCCAATATCTTCCAGAAATGATATGGAATCCTAAGGATCCCAACTCTCGCATACAACTTGCAGCAGCTTCCATACTAGTGAATAGAGCATCAGATGCTCCGAGTGTAGGCGGACGTGGAGCAGGTATTGCAACTTCAATGGACAGAGAACTGAGATACAGTTATGAACATATTGGTCAAGGAGCATCAAGACTGATCATGACTCTTGCTGAAATGAAACGAAATAGATCAGCCTTACAAGACGGCCAAATAAGACTAGGGGAATTGTTTGGCATTAGATCTGATGGCATAACTGGTGATCAAGCTACCGGATCAACGATAACCGCCATAGAAACCTTCCTTAATTCCATCGGGATACCTACTCGGCTAAGGGATCTCGATGTACCAGAAGCGGATTTAGCTGGTATAGCACAACGTGACTCTGTCCAACCCTCCTTTGGAGAAGGTGGCAGGAGGATAACAGACGTAAATGATCTCCATAGTCTTCTTAAAGAAGTTTGGTGACTGTGTGATAACCGAGTCTTATAAATTTTGCCCAATATGTGCATCTGCTCTAAGAACTGAGAAGATAGATGGTACTTACAGACCTCGCTGCCTAGCTTGTAGGAGGATAATCTACTTTGATCCTAAACTTGCTACTACTGTTGTTATTAATCGAGACGATTCTTTCCTAATGATAAAAAGAGCTACACAACCCGGCATTGGTCTCTGGGCCTTCCCAGGTGGGCATGTTGACAGAGGAGAAGTAGTAGAAAACGCTGCTGTGCGTGAAGTTTTGGAAGAAACTGGACTAGTTGTAGAAATCACAGCCGCTTTAGGCATCTTCTCAGAAGAGCAAAACCCTGTCGTGTTGGCAGCTTTTGCTGGCAAGGAAATTGGTGGATATTTTAGAATAAATAGTGAAGTATCTGACATAGGTTTCTTCCGTACAGAAGATTTTCCGCCCCTAGCTTTTCCAAGGGATTTGCAAGTGTTGAGAGCTTGGGACAATTTAAATCAAACCCCATAACTTGTATTAAGTTTGGGAGTTAAAAACAAATTCCCTAACGGCATCAAAATATTTATCTCTACCCTTTAACCAGAGATCATTATGACCGGCATTAGAAATAACCAGTAAGTCTTTATAATCAGAACTTATGGAGTTGTGTAACGCCAATATAGACCCAACTGCCATTAACTCATCCATCTCGCCACAGATTGTTAAAAGGGGCAATTTTATAGATTTTACCTTCCAAACATGAAGCATAATTAAATCTCTAATTTGTGGCATATCAACGGACACACCAATCCGTTCAAGAATTCTCTCTATGTCTGCTGAGCCACTTTCAATTATTAAACCAAGTAATGAATCTTGGAAATTCGCTGCTATTTCAACAGCTGAATAACATCCAAGAGATCTACCTTTAATGAATAGGTTTGTATTGAATCCTCGTTCGTTTAACATGTCCACACAATAACGATATATTTTACTCGAATCTGTAATCATATTTTGGAACGAAGGAATCCCACTGCTTAGACCATATCCTCTAAAGTCGACAACCAGGAAATTAGTTCCTGAAAATTCATAGTCCTTTGATACTGGATCAAATTGGCATGCTATTTCCCCATTCCCATGAAAAAACAGCACAGTCGGTAATTCCGCATCATAGCCATAGAAACGAGCAGAAATTGATACAGAGTCATCGACAGGAATCATGATGTCTTCAGCATATTCTGGAACAGGAAACCACACCTTCTGTGGATGGAACATTAATGTGCTTATTGCTGGTATATTGAGAAAACTATAATCTATGTATTTAGACATATGAAAGCCCCAATATCTAGAAAGACAAGTCTCTATTATGATAAGTAGCAATTATTCTATATCCATTAAGTTCACCAATCAAATCTTATCTAGTATTGATACTTAAAATTAATATTTAGTAGTGTAAATTTAAAGAGACAAAGAAAGTTTGACATACCAACATTATTGGATTCTATAATCTCTATACGATATAAACATGATACTCCTAATCAACTACTAAACCATATGGCTGAAGATAGTTATACCCAAAAAGCTCAATCAGCACTAGCTGAAATAAAGCGTAGATAATATACTTAGCATACTTAGAGGCATAAAATGCGAGAAAATAACTTATCTTACGAATTGTTCTTACAAACTGCTCAGAGAGTTGGTATAGATATCAATAACAGGGAAAATCTGCAGCTTCTGTTTCCTGAAGTTCTTGCAATGCTGGAGCGTATGCTAATTATTGATGATGTATATACAACTGATATCCATTTATCCTCAAATGTAGATCTGCTACAAGATCCTAGGAGCCAATAATTATAATGAACCAAGATTTAACATTTTTGAGAATATCCGAATTGGCACCATTGATCAGGAATAAATCAGTTTCACCTGTAGATGTAGCAGAAGCTTATATTAACCGGATAGAGAAATTCGATCCAACTCTGAACGCCTTTATAACAAGATTAGATGATCATGCCAGATCTAGAGCCAAGACCGCTGAGTCAGAAATAACATCCGGTTTATACAAGGGTCCTCTTCATGGTATACCAATAGGTTTAAAAGACCTTTTTTACACCAAAGGCATAAAAACCACTTCTGGTTCAATACTGGAAAAAGGGTTTATACCTAGAGAAGATTCCACTGCTGTAACAAAACTTAATGAAGCTGGTGCCTACTGCATAGGAAAGCTCCACATGACAGAGTTTGCTTTTGATGGCACCAGTCGCAATCACCATTATGGTCCAGCAAGGAACCCATGGAACATATCCTTAATGGCTGGTGGCTCTAGCAGTGGTTCTGGCGTCGCGGTCGCAAGCAGGGAAGTTCCTATTGCACTAGGAACAGATACTGGCGGGTCAGTTAGGGTACCTGCTTCATTATGCGGTATAACAGGGCTAAAACCAACATTTGGTCTTATAAGTAGATATGGAGTAACTGCATTATCTTGGTCTATGGATCACGTAGGCATACTCGGCAAATCTGCTGAAGACACGGAAATAGTTTTTAATCATATCGCCGGTCATGATCATAAAGACCCAGGTTCAGTACACCAACCACAGATTGCTATAACAGATTCCTCATTAGATGTAATTAATGGCATGAGAATTGGCATTCCAAAAGAATTCATATGGGAGATAATGGACTCCAATGTTAAGAGTGTATTCCAACAAGCTATATTGCATATGGAATCCTTAGGAGCTGAGATCGTGGAAATATCCATTGCTAAACTACCTATGGTCAATCCAGCAGGCAGCATTGTTCAGACATCAGAGGCATCTGCTTTACATAGGAACAGAATACTTTCCAACGCCGACCAGTATGACCCAGTGATAAGGAGACGTATAGAGAGTGGGTTCTTTATTCCTGCAACATCCTATCTTCAGGCACAGAGGGTTAGATATGCCTGCATGGAAGAAATATCGAAATCCATGACCAATGTGGACTTCCTAGCAACACCTACCACTGCCGTGACCGCTTTCCCGCTTGATAAGGATACTGTTGATATAAATGGCAATGAGGTAGGATCTCGAGAAGCCCTACTACGTATAACCAGGATATTCAGTACACTTGGAATGCCTGCTATATCTATTCCTTGTGGTTTCACGAAAGCCAACTTGCCCGTTGGCTTGCAATTGGTTGGTAAACCTTTCTACGATAACGCATTACTAGGACTTGCTAAGTCATATCAATTAACTACGGAGTGGCATAAGACATTCCCACAAGACTTAGATTAGAATCAGGTTTTATCCATAAGCCGGTCTATTTGCTCTGACAACTTTTGTTGTCTTAACGCATTCGTAAGATCCCCCCTAGTGCGTTCCAGAATACCTCTCATTGCATCTGTAGTTCTTCTAAGGCCCCCTGTAATAGCTTCAGGAAAATCCATAGTGAACAACTCTGTATGTATCTGGTCCATAATATCCAATACAGTTTCACATCTCGAAGTTTCACCACGCCTCAGAGAATCCAATAAGTATCTGCGCATTTCCCCAATAGTCTCACCCAACCCATTCAAGTATGCTGCTAAGGATATTCCAATTTCATTCGGTAATGTGAATGGTCTATCAGCTATTAAAGCTAATGTTAATATAGCTTCTACATATTCTTTCTGAGCATCCTGCACAAACCCGGTGTAGTAAATATCCGGATGATCCGATTTAATTTCCATCATCTCTTCAACCAAGCCTCTAGCTGAATTTAAGAGTGCATCTGCCTGTTCCAATTCATTCCGATGTGTAGATCTTATAGACTTAGAAGCCAATTGAATTGTCCCTCTTGATAATTGAAGTGCCCTCTCTCTAGCAGCATGCTTATTGGAAAAGAAATCATGAGCACATTCGGATATGATCCTCAAATCATCAGAACGATCCAACATTTTGACACCTAAATTCTCTAGAATTTATCTAACATCTTTATTCACAAAATCCCTAGTATCCTTCGCCAATTGTATCAGCCTATTGTGGACTTTATCACTAATAGATCCTTCTGTAAAAGATCCATTAGAAAGCACTGCTCCATAAGGTTGTCCAGTCAGAATTTCAATCCCAGAAGCTATGTCAGGAATAGCATAAATGTGAAATTGTCCATTTCTCACTGCTTCTACAACTTCGTCGTCTAGCATCAGATTATTTACATTTGTTGCTGGTATCAAAACTCCTTGCTCACCATTCAACCCTTGGTCTTTGCAAATCCTAAAAAACCCCTCAACCTTCTCGTTAACTCCACCTATGGCCTGCACTTCACCAAATTGGTTGACAGATCCAGTAACAGCAAAACCCTGTTTTATAGGTATACCTGACAATTTAGATAGGATTGCATATAACTCAGTACTAGATGCACTATCACCATCTATTTCTTGGTAGCTCTGTTCAAATGTGATTCTAGCAGACATGGTTAAAGGAATATTCTGTGCATATCTGTCTGATAGATATCCACCCAAGATCATGATACCTTTGGTATGAATTCTACCTCCGAGATTGGATTCGCGTTCTATATCAAGTAGCCCATCTCTACCTGCAGATATACTTACTGTTATACGACCAGGTCTACCAAATGAAAAGTCGCCAATACCCATAACCGCAAGACCATTAACTTGTCCTACAATACTACCATTAGTGGATATATCTACGACTCCACTTTCGATCATATCCATAACTTTATCCTGTACCAAATCGGACCGGTGTGTTTTCTCTTTGATAGCTGTATTTATTTGTTCCACACCAATAAGGCTTACTCCTAATTTAGTAGCCCAGTAATTTGCTTCGCGTATGATATCGCTAATTTCTGCAAACCTTGTTGAAAGCTTATCTTGGTGCCCCGAGAGCCTAGAGCTATGCTCAATGATCCTAGCCACAGCTGATTTATCTAAGTGTAATAATCCATCTTCTCTGCATAGATTAGATATAAATGCCGCATAATCTCTGATATTATCGCTGTTCCGTTCCATGCTATTATCAAAATCTGATTTAACCTTAAACAACTCAACAAAATCTGAATCTCTATCGTAAAGCATGTGATACATTTGCCCACTACCTATCAATATCACCTTTACGTTAAGAGGTATTGGTTCTGGTATAAGTCTCTTAGTAGTAACATAACTGTTATGGTCCAAAATATCGTCTACCACTATCTTCTTTTCCCGCATACAACGTTTCAGGCCTTCCCAACAGCGTTGATCTCTTAACAAATCTTCAGCAGATATCATAAGAAATCCACCATTTGCATTGTGTATAGAGCCTGGTCTTATCATAGTAAAGTCTGTTTTAAGCACTCCCAGTTGAGCTTCAGCCTCCATTGTGCCAAAAAGATTGTTGAAAGTAGGGTTAATCTCATGCACAACTGGTGCTCCAAGAAGATTAGCATTGCTCACCAAAACGTTAACATCATAACGTCTCATAGTGTCTTCAGTGTAGCCATCAGCAGAACCAGCTTCTGCTCTTTGTTCTTCTGGATTTTTTTCTACAAATAGATCTTTATTGACTAATATGTCTTTACTAACTTCATCAAGATAGCCTAGGACCTGCGAGTTTAAGTCATATCTCTTTTTTACCTCAATAACCAACACGTCTATAATATCCTGGAGTATTCCACGATCCATCGCAGATATACGATCATTGATTTCCTTTTCACCAATTCTAAGTTCTAATATTGTTTGTTTGAGATGTGTTTCAAGATATTGCCTGTTCTGAAGAATATCCTGCTGTCCATCGGCACTAAGTGCAGAAAATGCGTCTTCCGACATTGGCTCCCCGCCGTCGCCGCTTGCCATCAATGATAAACCGGTTGGAGTAGACTTTAACTGGAAATTCTTGCTCTCAACAATCGCATTTAACTGCTTTAATTGCTTATCCCGGTTGCTTTTAGAGTCCTGGATTAACTGCATTCTCATATGTGCATATTCTGGACTCGCAAAAGCTCTTGATATATCTCTCTTAACTTCCCAAATCATATCTCTCATATCTTGTTGTAATCTCTCTCCTAAACCATTGTCCAACAGCAAAGCTTCCGGTCTGCTTGGATCCTTAAAGTTATAGACGTAGCATAAATCCTCTGGCGGTTGCATAGAAGCAGAGTACTTCTCTAAGAATTTTTTTATAGCAGTAGTCTTGCCAGTGCCGGGTTGTCCGGAGACAAAAACATTGAATCTATGATCCCGAATGCCTAATCCAAACTCTAAAGATCTAATCGCCCTTTCTTGCCCAATTATAGTGTCAAGGGGTGGTAATTGATCCGTAGAATCAAAAGACAAAGACGAAATGTCACATTTGGCAGTTATTCGTTGAAAAAGTTCAATCGCTGAAGCCATAAACATCCTCCGATATCTAATTTCGTCTAAGCTATTTCAAAGTGGATTGTAACACAGTCTAATTGTTAAAAAATTAAGTTTAAGTTAGCATTTAGGTACTACTTATTACACTCAATGGAAACGTAAAATGGAGATAAAGTTAAGTCAAAAGCTGCAATACGAAAGGCTGGGCAGATGAACTTTTAAGCCTCGTCCAAATAATAGACATATCGGAGGCCTGTGTTTGCCATATGGGAATACAGATTGTCCAATGTCTGTTCAATAGCTTCAGGAATGTAAATGTCCACTTGATAAATTGATGACTAAGAGATATAAATTAAGTTATATAATTTAAGAGTGCGACACCCAAGATCTGAAGATGTCCTAGGAAGATCTATTACAGAATTCTGATAGAATGACTAAACATTATAAAATACACAAGGTATATGGTGCATAGAGAATGAACTCTTACGATGGAACACCTTCAATGCTAAGCGTTGAAGAAGCACGGCAGCGAATAGTGAATATGTTTGATACGCTAGCGCCAGAAAATAAAGCCATATTGGAGACCTTAGGCCAAGTTCTAGCAGCAGACGTTGTGTCGAATATAAATGTCCCTCCACTGGATAACTCCTCCATGGATGGATACGCTGTACTATCAGATAACACTATAGGGGCATCAAAAATTGATCCAACAATATTAAGAATTATAGATGAGATATCTGCAGGTGAAGTACCAAAAACAAAAGTACTCCCAGGAACTGGCATACGAATAATGACTGGAGCAGCCATACCGAGCGGTGCCAATGCTGTTGTCCCGTTCGAAGACACGGATGAATTCAACTCTGCTTCTGCCAGGATATCGAATACATTAAACCAAGATATTAGAATAAATGTAGAAGTAAACAAAGGAGCAAATATACGACCAGTCGGCCAAGATATAAAAAAAGGTCAAGTAATATTAACCTCAGGTACAATATTAAGACCCCCTGAAGTAGGAATCCTCGCATCCATTGG
>CAUZSC010000010.1:0-30133 GCA_963582505.1 Dehalococcoidia bacterium | reverse complement strand
ATTAATAATACCGCAATTAACGCTACTACCAACCCTATAATTGTTATAGCCATCTGAATTTACCCCCACCATCAAGTAGATACTAAGTGAAATATAAACCCTCAGCGTAATTCTAAGGGCTTTGTTTGTTGGGATTGTACCGCCCTTTATGAGCCATCTGAGTGGATATGGAGAAAGTTCACTTACAATATTTCACAAGACACTGATCAAGCCACAATAACTTACTGCTGTCTTATTCTAAGAAAGACCTTCTCGTATCCTGACTTCATCTCTCAATTGTGCTAGATGCTCATCGTAATGATTTGCTACCCTTTCAAGCATATCTAGGATTGTAATGGTATTACCAGAAAAAACAGCAGTTCTAGGAATCTGCTCATCCGTTAATTCTGTGGTCATTTTAATATAGCTTTCAATCTCATATAGTAATGAATTTCGCTCCCTTGACCAAGATGCTTCTGAGTCGTAGCCATTGGGGTTCAAATTGGGTTTGTCCTCGTTCAAAATTCTTAAGGCCATACCGCTATAGCTACCTGTAGTATGTCCTACCAAATTAGAAATAGACCATTCCGAGCCTTTGTAGGCAACGTCAGATTTTACATCTGTGCATCTATCATATTCTGCTTTTATAGAGTTCAATCTTTCTATTATTTCCTGTCTCTTATTATTAAGTGATCCATCAACCATATTCTCTCCTTATGCAATCCGATATTCTTTAATACTTTCAAACTGTTATGAACAGAGTTCATAGACAAGCCACATCTTACTTGATCATTATAATCATAATAGCCCTCTGGCGTCATGCTAGGTAATTTGCTTTTGATATCTAATCTTCGTTTATATAGCGAGCACAGCAATGCTGAACTTGCCAATGCTATAGTTGCCAAGTCATTCGTAACTCACTTAGAAATTGAATTCCAAATCTAGATCGTATATATCAGCATCACTAATAGTTACGATTACCGGGTATATATCAGCGTCTTTGTATTGTGACATAGCTGTCTCGGCTGTATACCTTAGTGTCTGCTTAAGCTTAGTGTCTTTGTCTAAACGAGCCTTCAATTCATGGACTGTTTCAATGTGATTTGTTTCTCTCAACTTCCTTAAGCCTTTTTGTGCATAACAATATGTGCACAACTGTATCTCTCTTACGGTTGGCGGTCTATTATAGGCGTGGTATTCGTTAATGTGATCCGTTTGAAGTCTTTGGGTGGTACCACAAAGAAAACAATCCCTATAGTTCTCCTGTTGTTCCAACACGAAGCCTCCTTCTCTGCACAGCTAGGTTATGGTAACAATCCACTCTCCGTCATCGTCTAAGTAAGGACTCCAGATATTTGTCTTTTTAAGTGCTTCTTTCGTGCTAAACGTTCTGTAGACACGATATGCGACGTAGATAGCAACGAGCGTTAATAGAATTGACATGGCAATAACCCCCAATGCCTAACTTTTTACCTCTGCTTTACCTTTATCAGCCGGCGCAACGCCCTAAAAGACCAGCAGCCATTTGAATGTAATATTATATGTGCCATTTCTCTGCAATGTAGGCCACAGTAAGGGCAATCCGCTATGTTTTCAGGCAATGTTTTCCCACAATATGAATAAGGGCACTGGCCAACAGCTAGGGCATCTTGTATCGGAACATCTAAGCCGCAGCCATCATCGCTATCGGAAGCTAGATATTCTGTGTGGTTTATACGATAACTAGTGGAGCATCTAGGACAAGTAATATGGACTCTTATGGCTGATTCTGGAAACGATACCCAGCCATCTGACACTTCTAGAGTTTCTTGAGCTACAAATTTACCATTGCTTATGAAATTCCAGTCATCCATCATAGACAACACCTTACTATTAGGTTAATGAAGTATAACACTAAGGTTATATCACAGGGTATACGAATCTCAGATAACGATACAGTAAATCCCTTGTTTGGCTACATGATGTTCCGTACAATGACTCGGTGAAAAAGGTTTTGTGTTTCTTAAGGAAAATGTCTATGGGTAGCAAGTCCTAAATTGTTATAATATTTTCGCACATAATGTTGGTACATCTTGTATAAGAAGGTTTAAGAATCTTGAGAAGATATATTTGCGTTTCAGCTGTATTGGTTTTGTTGTTAGTTGCTTCTGGTTGTTCCTCAACAGATTCCTCAGTACTGATGGGCAACGAATCCGGACAATCCCCGGTTGAGCAGGTAGACATTCAAGCTACGGTGGAAGCACGAGTTAACAAGGAATTAGGAATAACTCCTGAAGCAACCGGCTCTGAAGAAAGCAGTAATGCTCAAAGCAAGCCAGACGCTCAGACAAATATGGATTCTAGTATCAACAGTTACGTAGGTTTAGCTCAACAGTTATATCCTTCCATTACAACTCATGACCTTTTGAAAAGACGTATCCCCTGGCCAGCAAACTTTGATTCCTGTCTGAGCAAATCAGTTGATATGAACTCTCTTAGAGATTCTAATTCTTTCTCAAGTAATGTTCATGACGAAGCGGCATTGTGCCTATTAGCTTTAAATGTAGCTCCGGAGGCATTGATGCTGTCCGGCACAGACTATAGAAATTCTGATAGAGGTACAGAACAACCAGATGACAATAACAATAGAGATCATAGTACAGACCAGCAACAGGTAGCTACTGATAGTGATCGGAATAGAGGGCAGCAACAACAACCCAAATCAGGAGACTTTGATTTAGGTGATCGAGATTTGGCTCAGGAACTGTACCCACCCAATGTGACGCGTGACGTCTTGAGTAGGAGTATTCCGTGGCCTGAAGGTTTCGAGACCTGTATAAGCAAGTCAATAGACATGAATTCCCTTTCAAATACAGATTCTTGGTCTGGGCAGATACATGACCAATCAGCACTATGTTTACTTGGCCTAGATGTGGATCCCGAATCATTGGTAGCCGGCATAGGCAAGGATCATCAACAACCAGGAAGTAATGGGCAACAACCTGGCGATGGTTTACAGCATACAGCAGATGGTAGTCAGCAGCCCGGTCACACTAGCCCGCCTGAGCAATTGTATAGCCTTAAGGTTACGAAACAAACTTCTACCTACACACAGGCAGTTCCATCATCTAATACTTCGTTCGCTACGGGACAGAATGCTTCTTTATGGCTGTCCGGGTTTGGTTTCAATAAATCAGGTGGAGTATCCGTATTCAATCATCCAGTTTCCGTTGCATCAGATGGGACACGACTGGCCGTAACAGACAGGAACAATAACCGGATAATGATTTGGAATTCGATCCCTTCTAGCAACGTTCCAGCAGACCTAGTGTTGGGGCAATCAAATTTTGATACGCATATGGAAGGAAATGGGTTGGATAGCCTAGATTTCCCAGGTCAGGTTTCTATGACTCCAGATGGGAAAGTATTAGTTGCTGACTCAAATAACAATCGAATACTGGTTTGGACAAGTTTCCCTAGTGTATCTGGGCAGGCGGCTGACTACGCCATTGACCTCGAATCCTTAATAAATACCCAGGCATCATGGCCTTGGGGAGTATGGACTAATGGCGAGAAAGTTGCTGTCGCTGTAACTGGAGGAGGAGATAATGGGGGCAAGCTCATAATTTGGAATTCCTTCCCGAATTCAGGATCTGTGCAGCCAGATCTACATATCAAATATGAAGGTATGGGGACACCCAGAATGATTGTTTCAAACGGAGAATATATTCTCGTTGGTGATGAAAACGGAAAAACCGCATGTAGGGATGGGTCTGGAAGTCACATATGGGCTAGTTGGCCTACAACCACTAATCAGGCTCCGGATGCTTGCTTATATGGTTGGGTTGGAGGCACTATTGTAGGTGATAAGTTGATCACCATACAACAAGGAGGCGAGACCCTAGCTTTCTGGGATCAGCTACCGACAACTAGTGAAGAAGCTATTGATAACAAACGTGAAGCTCAGCCAGGCGAAGGTCATAGATGGCTAGGTGGAGATGGAAATGATGCTGAATATGTTGATGGTAAACTTTTCGTCGTTGAATACAACGGTGGTAGAGTAAGTGTATTTAACGAACTTCCTTCTGGCCCAGATGAAAAACCTGATTGGTCTTTAGGAGTCAGTTCTCCTGATGTAAATCCGTACTATGAAAATTGGTTGATTCAAAATGGAGTACCTGGGTCAAATGGTGAGAGGCTATTCGTCTCATCCGGTTTTGACAGATCTCTTTCGGTCTGGAATAAGATACCTGGAGAATCAGGAGCAATCCCTGATCTGTTTTACAGAAGATTTGAGAATGCGCCTTGGGATATATCTGTTTTCGAAGACACAGTATTCTTGGCTGGCAAGAGTGGGATATACGGATGGGAAGATTTTGATGGAACCGGAGCCTTGCCGGAAATAGAAATAAGCAACAATATAGGTTCTGTGAACTTAAAAGGCCTTAGAGGAGTGACCTATAATGGCCAATACTTCGCCTTATCCAGCGAAGAATTTGACCAGATCTGGATTTGGGAAGGCATTCCCATGGAAAATGATGAACCAGCATATGTATTGGACGTACCACAGGGTCCTGGTCGATTAGACTCTGATTCAGAATGGTTAGTTATTGCAGGTTATCCAGCTGATCAATTTAACGTAAAAGCTATTAGGTTTAGTGAATTAGCAAACGGTAATCTTAGAGACATACCTGGAGGATATAATGCATTTCCTCAAAGTGCAGCACTTACGGATATAGGATTTTTCATAACTTTGCAGGGAGATAACCAAGTGGTTGGCTGGGATTCTGTTGACGATGCTTTAGCTGGCAAAACTCCAAAAGTTACATTAGGATCCGGTGAAGGTACTAAGGCTGCTGACTCTATAAAAATGGCCAATGCTGTTGACTGGGATGGATCCCATTTATGGGTCGGAGAATTCAAATTTTCTACAAGAATGCTGGCATTTGAACCAACTGAGTAGTCCCTATTATCTATATATCTCTTGCATTATATAGTTATAGTCTCGCTATTAAATCATGGATTTGAGACACCATCCCATTAGTCCTATCGACATTCCGAGCATTAATAATATTCCTACCCGCATTGTGCCGTTAGATATATATGCCCCGGTGATTTGACCACAGCTATTACAGAACTTGGTTCCACTGGCTAGTACGCCACCGCAATTATTGCACGCTGTATCACCAAATGATCTTACCGCTCTACGGCCAAGAGATACTAATAGTAGCAAGATTAATACTATTGGTATTAATTTTTCCATTTATATCCTTAGAGCATATTATTATTTTCTGATCAATCAGTTCCAGCATCTGATCATTTTGGGGCACCGTTATTCAGTGACTCTTTTTATTTGCTCGGATGTTATCATTGCCTGGGTCATTTGCTGAAATATCTCATTTGATCCGCCAGCTCCATATGGTATCAAGACTGCGTTATTATGACCTGAAGTGCCAATATCCCTCAAGGCATCAAAATATTGAACCATCATAACCATATTCATGACATCCTGCGTTGCAACATCAGATCCGGTTACTTCTTTAAGGTCACCTATAGATGCCTTGAATCCCTCAATTATGGCAGCTCTTTGTTTAGCTATACCTTCACCTTGCAATTTCTTGGACTCAGCTTCTGCTTCAGCACTCTTAACTTGTCGTATATAGTCTGCTTGAGCTTCATTCTCAGCAGCAACTCTTAGTCTTGCTGTGGCATTGATTTGATTCATTGCTGCCTTGACGTTGACTGCTGGATCTATGTCAGTGATAAGGGATTTTATAATAGCGAATCCAAAGTCATCCATTGACCCCGAAAGATCAGATTTAATGATTTGGGCTAGATCATCTTTAGTTTCAAATACCTCGTCTAGTGTCTTCTTGGGTACTTCACCTCTTACCACGTCATATACGTATGAAGTGATTTGAAGTTCTACATCTGTCAATTTGTAAAAAGCGTCAAATATCTTCTCTGATACTGCTAAAAATTGAACGGATACCCCTAGATTAACGAAAACATTATCTTTAGTTTTTGTTTCTACCGGGACATCTAATTGGCGTATACGTATCGATTCTTTACCAGCTACTCTCTCGAGTATTGGTATCAAGAAATGTAATCCAGGACCAATAACCCTGCTGAATTTGCCTAGTCTTTCTACAACTCCCATTTGCTGTTGGGGAATAATTTTCATACTTAGAAAAAGTAGGACTATAGTTATTACAAGTATTGGTAGCAGTACTTCCATGTTGCCTCCTTTTAATTAGATACCCAAGTCACGGCTCCATTATACACGAGATCTACGCATTACATGGGTTCTACATTATGTTATTGTTTGTACAAGAGGTGTTAATGACTGAGTCAGTAGGCGTGTTTAACGCTATCGCACTAATATTGAGTTTCGCAGCGATAGCCAGTTATCTGAATCATCGCTATATCCAGTTGCCCCAAACCATAGCCCTAATGGCTATTTCACTCATCCTATCTTTGATGCTTGTAGTTTTGGGTATAGCAGGGATCATAGATAAGACACCAATTGATGCATTCGTAGAGGCACTGAATTTTGATGAGATACTTCTCCATTGTTTATTGGCATATTTATTATTTGCTGGTGCATTGCATATTAATCTGGAGGCTTTGAAGGGCGTAATAGGTCAAATTATCACGTTGGCTACTTTTAGTGTTGTAGCTAGTGGGGTTATGGCTGGGGCCATGTTTTGGGGTATAGCCACATTGTTGGGATTTAATGTTGGGTTTATACATGGGCTTCTGTTTGGGACATTAATCGCTCCTACAGATCCAGTAGCTGTATTAGGAATATTGAAAAAAGCAGGTGCTCCAAAAACATTGGAAACAACAATGGCTGGTGAGTCTCTCTTTAATGACGGCATTGGAGTCGTGATATTTCTTACAGTTGCCAGTGTAGCTTTTACTGGAGAAGATCCAGTTCTTTCTGAAATAGGTACCTTTTTACTGCTTGAGGTTGGAGGTGGGGCCGTATTGGGATTATTACTGGGATGGGTTACATATATCCTCATGCGACCTGTTGATGATTACTCTATTGAAGTCCTTCTTAGCCTTGCACTGGTATCTGGGGGATATGCTTTGGCTATTTCATTACATATATCTGGTCCAATAGTGGTAGTCGTTGCTGGAATAATAATTGGTAATAAAGCTAGATCTACAGCAATGTCTGAGACCACAAGGGGATATCTAGATAATTTTTGGGAATTAATTGATGACATACTCAATGTGGTTCTATTCGCGTTGGTTGGTTTGGAGGTTGTGGCTATACAACTGGATTGGAACCATGCTCTGGTCGGTGTTTTTGCAATACCAGCAGTGCTACTTGCCAGATTCATAAGCATATTGTTCCCTGGTGCTATGTTCCATTTTATAGGCCTGCTGCCTTTCAAGAGAGACGTTTTGTATGCTTTAACATGGGGAGGTCTCAGGGGAGGAATATCTATCGCCTTGGCATTGTCTTTACCCGCATCTCCTGAGCGAGATTTATTGGTTACGGCTGCATACATTGTTGTGACATTTTCAGTTTTAGTTCAAGGTTTAACTTTCGGTAATCTTGTAAAAAAACTGTTTACATAATAGAGTCAAAAATATTACGCTTAATGCTCATTCACATATCAATGATAGAGGAGATATAGATGGAAGTATATTGTCATTTACGTAGTGCAGATCTAGATGATTTAAGAAACATCCCCCAAATAGCCAAAAATGCTGAGAATTTGGGATTTGATGGGATATCTTTCTCAGAGTTGGCTCATGACCCATTCTTTCCATCTCTTCTTGCTTTGGAGCACACTACAAATATTAAAGTAGGAACATCAATAGCAATAGCATTTGCTAGAAGCCCTATGCTCTCAGCTTATATGGCATGGGATTTGCAGAGGATGTCTGATGGAAGATTTGAATTGGGTTTAGGAACACAGGTTAAGGGGCACAATGAAAGAAGGTTTAGTGTTGGATGGGCATCGCCAGCACCACGATTGAAAGAGTATGTCGAATCTATACGTGCAATTTGGGATTGTTGGCAAAACGGGTCTAAGCTCAATTATCAGGGTAAACATTATTCCATTGATCTAATGACACCAGAATTTAACCCAGGCCCTCTAGAGTCTGAATTGCCTAAAATATCTATTGCTGCAGTAGGACCTGTAATGTCTAAGGTGGCTGGTAGTGTGTGTGACGGTATTATTCTACACAGCTTTAATAATAGGAAGTACGTAGATCAAGTCATTCTCCCTAAGTTACAAGAAGGGATAGCAAGTGCCGGCCGGCTGTCCGATGAAGTTTTTATATCAGGCGGTGGGATGATTGCAACAGGGCCTACAGAAGAAGAAGTAATGTCAGAAAGAGAGATATGCAGGAGCCGTATATCATTTTATGGATCTACTCGGAGTTACAAGACGGTTATGGATATGTATGGATGGGGTGATACTTGCTTGAATCTTCACCAGATGTCCAGAGAAGGTAAATGGAAAGAAATGGTTGGGCTAATTGATGATGAGATCTTAGACACCTTTAGTGTGTCTGGTACCTATAAACAAATAGGCCCAGGGTTGAAAGATAGATTTCGATATGCTTCTAGGATAGATTTAGGTCTTCCCTCTAATGAAAAAGATTACAGCGAACTTAGCGATTTACTTGAATATCTCCATAAGTAAACTATGTATAGGATTGTAGGTCACTTAATATTATGGGTATACGCCACATAAACTTTTCACTGGTGATCATGCCCAGAATGGTCCGAGTCACCTCCATCAGGAGAAGTGTGGAAAAGTTTGTGCACGATAGGTATCTTGGCTACTGCAGCTACAAGGAACCCGAAAAGTATAGTACCTGTAAATAAGATGTAGATATTTATTTCTGTATATCTACCCAACATAATTATTGCCGCATCTTCGAAAAAATGGAGCACTGATACAATTGCCCCAAAAGATATGATTGTTTTCATATATCCATTCTACCATCTCATCTTAACTAATGTGAATCACGAAAGGTTATTTATAATTGCATTTTCGTCTGAGAAATCGTAGCCTCTTTGGTCTCGTATATTTTCTCTCACAAACCATTCATATGTTTGTTCCATTGCTGATTCTAAATTGTACTCTGGTTCAAATTGGAGATGGTCTCGCAATTTATTAATACTGAATACTGTGCTTTGGTCCCATCTATGTATATAAGGAGCGAGTCTTTGAATGAGAGTTTGACGTATTTCCATCGGCATACTATCCATAGTATCTGCAGGGACAAAGAGTTTATCTGAGTTAACCCCTACAACATTTGCACAAATATCTACATATACTTCATCACTAAAATAATCTTTACCTGTGACGTTATAGATCTCTCCAAATGTATGTTGATTTCTAGCCATTAAGCGCAGAGCTCTAGCTTCATCATCAACATGCCCAATCTGACTAAGAGTTGTACCACGCCCGGGAATAAGTATTTTCCTGCTATTCAAAAGCCTTATGAACATCCTTTGTTCCCTATTGATCAGGTTATTATCCGGGCCAAATACCATAGAGAATCTCGCTATTGTCATGGGGAAGTGGCTTTTCATATAGAGTTTTCTTAAAAAATCTTCACAGATTAATTTATTCCGGCCATAGTCTGATTGATTCGGACCATTGTCGACAGGATACTCCTCGGTTATTGGCAGCAGATTACTTTGAGCATATACGACCGTAGAACTGGCAAATATGTAGTGTCCGGTTCGTCCTTCCATTATCTCAGTTATACTCTGTACATCGTCTAGAACATACGCACTTATATCGAATATTACATCAAATACAAGGTCTTTAAGTGTTCGCTTAAGTTCTTCTGTATTTTTTCTATCAGCATATAGCCTTCTCACATTTTGTGGTATTGGAGTCTGAGTTATACCCCTGTTGAGAATGGTTACGTTATGGCCATGTTTTATTAGTTCATATACTAGGTGCAGTCCGTTGAATCTTGTTCCGCCCATTACCAAAATATCCATGGGAATCTCCTTGCTATTCGTACATACAAAAGTCTATTGACTCTTCTCTGGAATACTAGCTAAGAAATCAAGGAATATAGGTGCTCTCCTATCATGGCCTAATTCTTGAAAAGCATTAGGGTCTTCTAGCCTCAGGGTAGCATATTCTTCAGGGGACCATATTGGTGGATGTAATTCCGCATTCTGAAGTATTTTGTGCAAATTTTCCCCTACCGATCGCGGATGTATAGGATCATTTTCTGTGCCAGGAATAATAACAATTGGGACTTTTATAGCTCTCAATTGAGCTTCAGTAGCTCCGATAACAGGTGTATCATCTGTGAAAAAAGAACGCCATATTCGCATCACATTTATAAAATCCTGAGTTTCCATTGATTTAAGGCGCTCTAGATTAGAAGGGTTTTGCCTAATACGTTCTGCAAAAAAATCACTTTCCACTATTCCTTGCATGCCAGTTTTCTCTGCTATGTCTATAAATTGGTCATAATAATTATATCCAAGTTGTTCGGCTGCTATAGAGCCGCCGGTAATGTTCCAAAGTAGTAGTCCTCTAACAGATTCAGGATGTAGTATAGCTAATAATAGCGACACCCGTTGTCCTGCAGATTGTCCTCCCACATAAGCAGGAGAGGCTCTTAATTGGCTAAGGATTTCATTTAGGTCCTCTGCCCAGATATCTGATTCTGATAAATCTCCAGATATTATTACATCTGATGCCCCACAGTTACGCCGATCATAGATAATCACTCGATATTTAGAAGACAAATGCTTAGCTAATCCTCTTACAGCACTCATATCGGATCTTCCTCCTGGTGTGAGGACTATTGGTATACCTTCGCCTATATCTTCATATTCTATTTTCGCACCATTCACCATTAGATTCGGCATGACATATTCCTCTCTTATGTAGTACTAATTATGGCTGTACCTTAACAATCTGTTAGAGAATTTCACTTCTCCTACCCATAGATAAGTTCCGTCGTAAGTGAGGAATTTAGGTAAAAACAACTTATCCTGTCCAATTTGAGGAGCATCTGAAGTATTCTGATTTCCTATTAACGCGTCCGGCGACCTGCCTCTTATAGCATCCTCCACGTCATTCCATATATGTATTCTACTGAACCCATTGTCTGCTACAAAGAGTTGACCATTACCAATGAATGAGCCGGCAGCACCATTAATTGCAGATCCCCCGATGACATTCTGAGTTGGATTGTTGAGCAATTCAGATATCCTATATATAGTAACTGTGTGTTTATCACCATTGGAAGCTACTAGATATTGTCCATCACTATGTAAATTCAATGCTCGAATATCTCTCAAAATAGTTAGAGGCTCAACTCCGTCATCTGGAAAACCTTCCCACACGTATATCTCATCTGTAGATAGCGCCATATAGAAATATTGCTCATCCATGGCAACTCCAGTAATCCCAAGAGATTCATTCGAAACATTTCCTATTTTTACAGAACCCACTTGTCCTTTGAGTAAGATATCTGGTGATTCTCCAGATAGGGGTAATTGATTCCATTTAAGTATCATATCTCGTCCACCGAGGATAAGGGTGTCATCGTATAGGCTGATATCACCTACTGAAAAAGCAATCGAATCCGGGCCAATAGAATATATATAATCTGGTGCTGGGCCACTTTCTTGAGGTATATTTTTCCATACGTAAAAATAGCCGGCGTCAGATACTACGAAAAGACTATTTCCATCTGATGCGGGGATGGGATTGAAGAGGAAATTGTTGGCCTTTAGTGTATTTGTATAAATATCTGGACCACCTATTACAAAGTCCGGCTTCTGATCATTGGTGGTGGGAATAGAATTGTAGACTGATACGGTATGGTAATTTGTGGTGATGAATACCTTTTCTCCAGCGATAGCAAGCGTTGTGTGATCTGTAGCTTTCATGAAGCTGGCTCCCCATTTTTCATATCCTCCATTTATAGATAACTCTGGGGTATCAAGTTCATCTTCAGGGAAAGAATCCCACACATATAAAGCTGAGCCTAATGCTAGGAGTTTTCCGTCCGGTGTGAAGTCTCCTCGCATCCATGGAGCACCCGTACCCAGGTCTATTGGATCGCTCATGTAGAAATCATACGGTTGTTCATCTTCTTCTGGGAACGTTTTCCAGAAGAATGTTCCCACTCCACGTTGACCATCTATGCTGGCGTTATGGTCCCCAACAATCATAGATTTACCGTCACTAGTGATTTGCCTCGGCGTGCCCAGAGCCCCACCACCGGTTAGACTTATATCTGCAGATTGGTTGTCTCGGGTTGGGAATGTATTCCATATCAAAACTCCGGCTTGCTTTGTGCTTGTAACTGCCAGTTTTGTACCGTCAGTCCAAACACCCCAAGGCCAAAGTAAATTGTTCTTTCGTAATTCTGTTCCTCCATCATAGCCTTGTAATACTATGTCAGCAGCCTCTCCATTCTCAGTAGGAAATTCAGTCCAGATAAGTATACGATCGTTGTATGTATCAGTAACAACGATTTTTTGACCGTCAGTCGATATGCTTTTGGGCCAATTCATGTTTGATCTACCGGTACCTGGGGAATTAGTATTGAAATTTTCTTGCCCCAAAACAAGATCTGGGGGCTCGTTGGCTTCGGGCAGCGTGTTCCAAATCAATATTCTGTTGTTATAGCTATCGACCAGAAGCAATCTGACTCCATCTGTTGCTATTCCAGACGGATGGTTGAACAATAGGGGCCCACCAGTTTTATTGAAATCTATAACACCCAATGCTATGTCAGCATTTTGGCCAGAGCGAAAAGGTCCGGATTTTGTATTAATGTTCCCATATTCATATACAGAATATACTTCTTGTACTGGAATCGTGGATAATATTAATTCATCTGGTTGATATCCCAAGGAAAAGAGACATACCATTGCATCGTCTCGTTCCCCAGGTCCAGCATCTAGGGAGTCTCTTAATACTAAGAATCTCTGAGGCCCCAAAGCATCGCTAATACAGTCATCAAAACCTTCAGGGGGACTTGCGCTACCGATCAATATGTTGGACACCATATTCCCGTAGAGTTCTCCGGCAAACAACTCTTGTGCCTGGATTATAATTTCGTTACCACTGCTATGGCTTGTTTTATCATCTGAGTGATTCCCAGAAGCAGATTTGTTACTGGAATTTTTTATGTAATCTGTTAATCCAGGGCTATTCAACTCTAAAGATAATAGGCATAAGGCAGTTTCATCTCTATCCATACCGCCTATTGATGCTGCATTTTCCTTGAATGAATTCAATTTTGATTCACTTATAGATTCAAGGATACAATCTTCAAAACCTAACGGCCATTCTATGGCACCCGATAGTACGTTGGATGTAACGTCTTGTTGGTAGAGGGCTGTGGCTTGGTTTTTATCAAGATTGACACCCGTATCTGACGGTCCTTTGTGTTTTGCAGCCTGATCATCCGAAGTAGACTTTTTACTAGAAGTACCTTTGGTAATTGATTGATTACTTATAGTATTCTTTATGTAATCTGTTGAACCCGGGTTAGCCAATGCTACTGACAGCAAGCATAAAGCAGCTGCATCTTTGTCCATTCCGCCGATTGAATCCGGATTGTCTTTCATGAAATTAAGTTTTTCATGTGCTATAGATTTGGTTATGCAATCCTCAAAATCCATTGGCCATTCTATAAACCTGGCTAACACGTTAGTTGCTATATCTGGGGGATACAAACTAATTGCTTGGGTTTTGTCTAAAACCAGTGCACTATGATTGGCCATAGTTTTGTCTTGCGGAATATTAGTATGAGCAATTTCTGTTGGTTTTAAAATGTCATCGGTTCTTGATATAGGAGCGGGTTCGATATTAGGTTTTACACTCGCAGAATCATTTGATACGGCTTTATAGGCATGCTCCAAAGTTGCTTGCACTTGGGCATCAATTGTCGCTTGAATATTCGGCTCGGCATCTGCAGCACTTCCGGTTTGACTAAGTGTATCCGCTCCAGAACAAGCGATTATCAAGCTTAATAGGCAATTTAAGGCAAATACGTGCCATTTTTTTATCTTTTTGATCTGCATTAGTACATTGGAATCGTTCATTAGCCTATAGTAATTGAAACACATATGATCATCAATAATAGGAATTCGATATCAAAAAGATGAAAGCATGGCAGAAAGTATTCATTCAATTAACTCAATATATACAAGCTTATACAATTGGTATAAAGAATAACCCTTGAATCTAGCTCATGTGACTTTTTCCTGGAGGTCTATATTATCTAAGCAATATCTCCTATTACATATGTTCCATCAGTCCATTCAGGCTCTGATTCCAGGTGCTCCATCATCTTAAGGAACATCTGGTGTTGTTCTGGTCGGTTTGCGTTATTTACATGTGCTTCTTTACTTTCAAATATTGCAACACCTATCCAGTCTTCTTTTTCATCTGGCTTCATAACAAACCAAGCTATTGAACCGTCAGGCTTCGGGCCTTCTGATACTCCTTTCAATGTTTCTAGCAAACCTTGTTCGTGACCTGGTTTAACTTTTAGGCTGAATATAGTCCCGTACATCTAAAACCTCCGTCATGCATTTTGTTTTTATTATCATTTGCTTACTCTGGCAAGTATGATATTGTGATTGTTTAGTATAGATCATATAGGTTACTAAAACAGCATGGTAAATAGCATACTAAATATTGATGCCACAAATCTGACCGGACTGAGAGATGAATATTTGAATTTTGTCCTAGAAGGCTCCCATAAATGAATTGGCTGTTCGTATCTTTGATAAGCTCCGCAGTCACAAGTATCGTTGGCATATCTGATAAGACG
Source organism: Dehalococcoidia bacterium (assembly GCA_963582505.1). Taxonomy (GTDB): domain Bacteria; phylum Chloroflexota; class Dehalococcoidia; order Lucifugimonadales; family UBA2985; genus UBA2985. The sequence goes on along the minus strand of CAUZSC010000010.1, from coordinate 15,364 downwards.
GTTATATACAGATACTCAAGGACACCCCTGACACTGCCATTATTGATTGGTATGTCTCAAACCACAGTTGGTCTCATTGCGCTATTAGTTGTTGGTGTTCCTGGTGAAGCCACTTTCATTATGAGTTTTTCAGCTTTCAGTTCTGGAGTGTTCTTTGGTTTCGGTGGAATAATTTCACAGAGGGTTTTATTTACGCAGGAAGTATCTCGTACCATACCAGTAACTCAATCTGCACCTATATTCGCAGCCGTGCTGGCATTGCTGATATTAGGTGAGTCTATATCACCATTACAATGGTCAGGTATTATTATCGCAGTCCTAGGAAGTGCTCTTATATCCCTTAGGATGGATAGTGGCATCCATAGTATTTTCCTGCATAAGTCGTTTTATTTCTTAATGCTCTCAGCCTTTCTCTTTGGCGCGGCTAACGTAATAGGTAAACTTGCGCTTGAGGAACTCCCGGTCATGTATACACATGGTCTAAGAATGCTTGCACTGGGATTGGTTTTCCTAACTTTCGCTTTTAGGTCCGATGCTTGGCATGATGTTAAACGACTCTTCTCTGCAAAGAGTCCAGCATTGTTATTCGTTGTAACCAACGAATTCATAACAGCCCAAGTAGGACTTATAACATTGCTTTGGGCCTTGTCCCTAGGCCCAGCCTCTCTCGTTTCAGCCGTAGTTGGCACAAGAGCTCTCTTTACAGTTCTGTATAGTATGGTTATAGCAAATATCTGGCCTGGAGCACTTGGTGAGGAAACATCTACTGGATCTAGGTTAAGCAAATTAGTCTCAACGTTGCTGATTGTTGCTGGCATTGCAGCAGTTGCGATATAGGCTTTGATCGTAACGCTAACACTTGGTTGTCATATTCCAACTGAGACAAACCCGGCTTCTGCTAATCAATCTGTCTTCCATGCACAGAATATCCGTCTACCTTGCCTTTCCTATTATTCCAAGATGAATCAGAAACTCAACTTGAATATGCTAATTCGTATAAATAATAATTGCTTTTCACGGTTTCTTTAATTATTATCTGTTCTACTACATCGCCTTTCTTTAGAAATGAACAATCAAATCAGATATCACGGACTCGATGCTCTCAGGGCCTTAGCTATGATTCTTGGAGTCGTGCTTCATGCTTCAATGTTCTACCTTGAAGTTGAAGAAGTGGGCATGGTAGAAATAATGGGATATGAGGCTAAGAACAAGGAGCAAGTTCTCACATCAGAAAGCATCAATCTCATTTTTACGTTCATCCACGCATGGAGAATGCCAGTGTTTTTCTTATTAGCTGGATTCTTTGCCAGACTTATGATTCAGAAACGAGGCGTTTCTAACCTATTAAAGAATCGTACAGTGCGGATTGTGATTCCATTCCTATCCGGCTCTATAGTATACAACCTCATATTATTTGAAACAGGTACGTTAGCTGAAACTCATCATCTGTGGTTCTTGTATGATCTGTTATGGATGTATATCTTGTTAGTACTAATAAAGTTACTGAGAAAACCTTTTCATGGAACCATCACACGCCAATTTGACAGGTTCTTCCAGTCTCCAGTCACACTACTGTGGGTCCTAGTACTTCTTCTGCCCGTGACAGTTATTGGTCGACCTGTGTTTACGAACTGGATCAATCCCAATGTGGGAATCCCAGGCCCGTTCTTTGGACTAGGATTCTCGTATTTTCTGATAGGTTGGTTTATGCATAGAAATGCCAATATCATCATTCTATTAGCTCACAAATGGAAGTTATATCTTACTTTAGGTTTGATAACTTTCACTTTATACTACCTGCTTCTATTGTTCTTGGGGCGAGCTGGAGAAGATACCTTGGAACAAGGTTTAGCATATCTCTTCGCTCTCCTTGTCTCCCCTTTTCCTACGTTTCTAATTATATTGGGGCTTATTGGATTTACCCAAGCGATCTTTCAGACCGGAAACATACTAGTAAGTTATTTCGTTGATGCTTCGTACTGGATATATCTAATGCACTTGTTCGTAGTGTTTGCTATAGCTAAGATAATAATTGAAAAGACAACCTTGGATCCGGTCCTAGGTGTTTCAATTAATATTGTGATTACTAGTGTAATTTGTTTAATTACGTATCATATATTCGTTAGGTATACACCAATTGGTTGGATACTGCATGGTAAGAAAGGGGAACTCAGGGACCTGATTCGTTCGTTATACGGAGCTTGATCTGTCCCTAGCAGGATATAATATGGATTCAATAGCTGGGTTAATACCGCCAATTATTTTAGTAGCTATAATCATACTCTTGGTTAAGAGGTCTAGGAAGGCAAATAATAAAGACACATTCCTAGCAGATATATCAGATACAGAAACATCTGCAATAAGGGCCAATGGATCAAATAGTGAATATTTAGAAGGAGACGGTATATGGAAAAGGTTCAGAGACACAACACGAGATAGTATGGCACAATCTCTTTCAGTTTTTGGGATAAAGACGGAACTTGCAGATAGAGGTAGGCCTGAAGAATCTATTGGTATTTCCTATGGTTGGGTCCCTGGCACGAATTCCCTTGGCATAATTGATATAGAAGACGGCTTGATAACCTTTATAAATGTTATCAGGACGAAGAGCAAAAATAAGAACGAACCCCCTAGGTACAAATATGTATTTTGTGTACCCGACAAGACTATACCGATGGAGCATAAAGCTTTGTCTATCAAAACAATAAGGCGAAAATCATTCCCGATATTCGGCAAAGTATTGGATGTGGAATGGCAAGGTGCTAGCAATGTAGAACCCTTAGTTAAACTTTTCTCAAAAGATGATGAAGTAGAGCAATTTGTAAGCGAATGTGGTGATATAACTGTTAGAACTCATCCTAACAAATTTCAGGGGTGGACAATAGAGACTAACAAGAGGAACATTACAGGGGATTATTGGAATACCTTACAGAAAATAGCTAATTACTTGATATCCTCTCCACGCTAAACGATGCAAAGGACTTAATATGTTTTATAAGTGGGTAATGGGAATCTGAAATATCTATGAACTTTATATTTTTCATAATTCTAGGTGCTATTATATTGGATTTCTTGATTGGCTCATTATCCGCGATTTTAAATATACGCTACTTAAAAACAGACCTACCGGAAGGATTAGAAGACGTATATGATATAGAAGAATATCGCACCTCACAGGAATACACACGTACACAGTTGCGTTTCAGCTTGGTAGTGAGTTTCTGGAAAATAGGCATATTGCTGATTTTCTGGTTTGCAGGGGGGTTCAATTACCTGGATCAAATGGTACGAGGTATAGGCGTTTCAGATGTTTGGACTGGCGTGGCCTTCATGGTGGTACTGTCAATAATTAACACATTATCTAGTATCCCATTTGATCTATATGGGATATTCGTCATAGAAGAAAAATTCGGTTTCAACAAGACAACTTACTCGGTTTATATACTAGACAAGATAAAAGTAACCTTGATTTCAGCTGTTATAGGTATTCCAATGTTGATAGGAATTCTTTATTTTTTCGAAAACACAGGAGCCATGTCTTGGTTGTACGTGTGGTTATTCGTAATATTCGTTTCTTTTTCTATTCAGGTCATTGCCCCTGTTTGGATAATGCCTATATTCAACAAGTTCACACCACTGGAAGCTGGGGAATTAAGAAATGCAATTATAGGGTATGTAGATAAGGTCAAGTTTACCTATAGCAACATATATATAATAGATGGATCTAGAAGAAGTGCCCATTCTAACGCGTTCTTTACAGGCTTTGGTAAGACTAAGAGAATAGCTCTATTTGATACCCTAATGGATCAACTAAGCACTGATGAGATAGTATCCGTGATAGCTCATGAAGTGGGGCATAACAAAAAAGGGCATATCTTGATGGGTATGGTATTAAGTATTGTACATATTGGTATAATGCTGTTTCTACTCTCATTGATGTTAGAGAACAGGTCCCTGTTCGATGCATTTTTCATGGAAGAACCATCTATATATGCAAGCATAGTATTCTTTGCTTTGCTATTTACACCTGTAGATTTGGTGATTTCACCAATATTACAATGGATTTCCAGAAGGAATGAATATCAAGCTGATGATTGGGCCATAGCCACAATAGCTGATGGAGAGAATCTGGTGTCCGGACTGAAAAAACTAGCTGCTAAGAATTTGGCTAACCTTTCACCTCATCCTATGTTTGTAATGCTTAATTACTCTCACCCTCCTCTCTTAGACAGAATCAAATCTATGAGATTTCAGATTACCCGTTAACGCAGATAAGTAAAATTGAACAATCTGAAATGAATAAGCTTATATACCTACAATCAACCGATATATCCATGGCGGCTCTCATTGGATATGTTTTGGAGAATGACAGCACCATTTTAAAGCGTGATAAGGTATCCGATTGTGTGTCATTGGTTAGGGCCATAGTATCTCAGCAAATTAGTACCATCGTAGCGAGAGTCATATTTAGACGTTTACTGGATATTTTGGGAGAGCAAGATATAACGGCAGAATCCTTGATTAATATATCAGAGCAGTCCTTGAGAGATATAGGCCTTTCTAAACAAAAGATAAGCTATATAAAGGGTATTGCAGCAGCAGCATATGACGGCAGTTTGAATTTCGAATATATACATTCCCTGAGCGACGAAGATGCGATTACTGAACTACAAAAACTTAAAGGTATTGGTGAGTGGACCGCTCAGATGTTCGTTTTGTTCCAAATGGGTAGAGAAGATATTTTCCCTGTGAAAGATGGGGGGATAAGATCTGCTATGAAACGTTTGTATTCATTGGAAGAGATAGATGATGATCAAATGATCGACCTAGCAGAAAACTGGAGACCTTACAGGAGTTTAGCGTGTAAATATCTTTGGGGTGCATTGAATCTTGGTTACTTTAAGACTTGATATTCACATTGAAAAAGCAATATGTCCGATAGAAACACAGAATATAGAGCCTTCGAACAGGTAGTGGATCCGGCAGAGAATCAACGGGGATATGCCTGGGTAGTGATGTCTATGCTGTGGAGTATGGATATCATAAATGTGATAATTTTTTCTTCAGTTGGTGTCTTAATACCGATATGGAAAGATGACCTTGGAGTGACACCCTTACAGGCAGGATTATTAGGATCTGCAGGGTTTCTTGGATTCGGTTTGATGGCACTGCCGTCTAGTATTTGGTTGACTCGCTACAATCCTGCAATAGTGACCTTTATATGCGTAATGTTTATGGGTTTTGCCAGCCTACTTCACTCTGTTGCAAGTAGTATACAGGTTATTATTGCTGCCAGGTTTATATTTGTATTGATGTCTGTGAGTCGCTTACAGATGCAAGTTGTATTTATACAGCAATGGTTTATATCAAGGTTGTATGCCACAGTTAACAGCTTAGATTTTACAATCAGGCATGTAGGACAGACCATTGGGTTTTCTCTAATACCCATTGTGGTTATTTCTTTGGGGAGTTGGCAAATATTTTATGCATTTCTGGGTATAGCCCTACTCTTATTATCAGTGATCTGGCTTATATTCCAGAGGAATCCTAATAGCGGCACTGAATCTAAGAATGGGATAGATAATAACGATATAGGAAATCCAATTAAGGTTCTGGTCAGGCATAAGTCTTTATGGCTAGTCTCTCTGGCTCAGAGTGGGGCGGCACTTACATTCGGCTCTATTCTTACATTTTATCCTTCTTTTGCTATAGATAGACTTGGTATACCTATTACTTCAGCCGGTATATTGATGGGAATATTCTCTATAGGTTGTATAGTTGGTAGTATGGCAGCTGGCCCAATGTCTCAGTACACAGGGCGCAGAAAACCATATGTGTGGGTTCCTGGGCTACTTCTTCCAATATCTTATTCTCTGTTGATACAAACAGAGAGTTTGCCAGTATCTGCAGTGCTATTGTTTATTTCTGGTGCCTGTGCTATGGCTGTATCCCCAGTACTGGCAACGGTTCCGTTAGATATGCGGTTACATCACAGGGAGGTAGCTGTGTCTTTGGGCTTAACTAGAACTATTTTCCCATTTAGTGCCACATTGGGCACCATGTTTGTAGGTGTAGTTCAGCAGAACTCAGGGTCACTATTATTGGGCCTTGCAATAGTAGCTCCAATGCCTATTACCCTTTTTATATTTGGAATACTCATGCCAGAGACAGGACCGAGCAAGGAGCAAAACCCGCGGTCCATCACTTAGGATCAGTAAGTCTTTCTTCAACGAGACATCTTAAAATTTACAAGGTCTTGGTTATGCCCTTTGTAATGCTGCCACGTTTCTGAATTGATGATGCCTACAGTAAAGGATCCTTCCTGGAATACGCTGTCTTCATATCTATTTAAGGATTGTATTAACTGATCGTGGCAATCCTTGAAATATTGCCATATTTCCTCTGTCGATAAAGAACGTTTGTCTGCAACCATATTCTCGTTTAATTCGTCAATTTGTGCATCAGGCCAATCCTGCCATTCAGGATATTCACCTTCGGCTAAATAATTATCAACAGCCTTCACACTTTCAATATCCCATGCAGCCACATGAATAAGAGCATCATATACTGTCCAATAACCGATGGCTCCGGACACGTGCATTTCTGTTTCAGGGAAACTTTCTGCGACTTGTCTGAAAGCTAACCATTCTTTTTTTATGTTCTCCATAATCTCTTGTCTGGTCATTCTTGTTTGTCTCCTTATATCTATACCATATCACATCACAATATCTATACGATATCACAATATAGTTGGACTGTAGGAAGTAATATATGAGGGCATATACAAAAATACAACTGCCAATCGGTTGAACCGATTGGCAGTTGAGATTACCTCAAATGGCAGTTTGTTTCATCTAGCTGCTGAGACCAGTGGCGGTAGACGCAGTCGGAGCCGCTCTTTCTTGGGTTCGACTTATGCCAATTCTTCGTGCTAAAACAACTTTTGCTATGTTGGTGCTGCCAGCAGCATGATTCTGCCCAGCTTTGTTAAGCTGGTTAACAACCTGGGATCCTCCATGTGGAACTTCAGGTTCATTACGATCTAATAATGAATGCAACCCCATAACGTCTCTTACTCTTGAAGTTATCCGGAGGCTAGACTCGCGGCCATGGACATTTGCAACGTTCCCTTCATGTTGAATACTCATTCTATTTTGGTACATCCAATATGTTCTCTGTAGAAGTAACTGTTGTACATGAGCATCCAGAATATTGTCCATGGCTCTTTGTTGCATTACAGGATCACTTCCTATATTCTCATTATCCTTTGGTGTATCTCGCATATATTCGATCAGATTGTCTGTTACTTCATCTCTCGGTGCAGCCTTACCTCTGCCGCCATGTTCGAATTCAAGGTGAGTTCCCATAACCTGCCAACCTTGGTTTACCCCACCTATCAGGTGGTCACCAGATAGTCGTACATTATCTAGAAATATTGCGTTTTTCTTAGATGTGACCAATAGATCCATGTTTTTTATTTCTAGTCCTTCAGAAGGTACTGGGATTATGAAGTAACCCAGATTTCTGTGCCGAGGAGCATCCGGATCTGTTACCATTGGGCCAGCGAGAAAATCTACATCGTGTGGGTCTCCAATAAAAACGTTTGCACCGTTAAGTATCCAATCATCACCATCTTGTGTAGCTCTACTAGATATGCTAGCTAAATCTGCTCCACCTTGTGGTTCTGTAAGCTTCTGCCATACAGTTTTCTCTCCCTTTAGCATTGGGGGTAGAAACTTTTGTTTCTGCTCCTCAGTTCCCCAAACCAACAGAGTTTGGAATACTAGAGATCTGCTAAATGGGTTGATGGCACCTATTCGTTTCATCTCTTCCTCTATCACGACTTCTTGATCGCCACTTAGTCCACCACCGCCATATTCAATGGGAAATGTTGGGAACAGCCATCCCTTTTCGCCCATTTTTCTATGCAATTCTCTCCAGAACAAGAATTGATCATAATCAAAATCTCGCATGTCTACTAGAGCTCTCTTGTCTTCAGGAATATTAGCTTCAAGCCAATCGTGAACCTCTGATCTAAATGATTGCTGTTCGGTACTGTATACTATTCCAAAATCCATACTTCTCCCTTCTATATCCTTGGCTTCATAAGTCAGGTCCGGAAACTGAATGGGAGGACTAAACCAAGTGCACCATGAGCCGTCGCATTGTGACGTTCTGTCAGATGTGCTTAATTATAGTAATGCTAATATAGTGCGACGCAATAGTCAATTTATATGCTGTACAGATTATATATATGGAACAAAGCTATGCGATATAGATATATTTCGTAGATACTATTCTAATTATATCACTATAACGTAAATACATGATATGATCGAATCACTCTTGTATGAATTATCGAAGGTAGAGTAGACTTACGAATAGTATGCATTTTGGTATGAGAGGTATTTCATGGTGGATGAACACCCTATTGTTAACGTACTAAAAAAGCACATCGGTATTAAAGTAACAGTTACTGACCCCTTTGAAATTGAGAAAGGTATGTTACGCCGTTTTGCAATTGCTACAGGCGATTCTGATATGGTATACCACGATGATAAATATGCAGGAGCATCTAGACATGGAGGAATTGTAGCTCCTCCAACTTTTCCGTTTGAATGGAATCATCACATGCATGGCGTGGCTGGTTTAAACATACAAGATGACATATTCAAAGAACTTGGTATTAAACCTAGTGGGTTGAGAGCCGAAAATGATTATGAAATTATAGAACCTACAAAACCGGGAGATATCATCACCACAACTAGCTTTATATCAGATGTATATCAAAAACAAGGCAGATCAGGTACGCTAGTGTTTTATATAGTTGAGTCGCATTATCACAACCAAAACGAGGTACTGATGGCAATTGCTCGAGATACGATGGTTTTCGTTTTATAGCTATTAGAGAAGTATATGAGTAATACAAATACATTTGTTAAGTTTGGGGACATTAAATTAGAATCTATAATCCCTACGCTTACAAAAGAGATTACACTTGAACAATTTGCGATGTATTCAGCTGTGTGCTGGGATTTTCATCCTATGCACTACGATAGTCAAACTGGGCAGGATCTCGGATTCCGTACAGCTTTTGCTGATGGACCAATGCTTGCGGCGTTTCTGGGTCAAGTAGCCACGGAATGGCTAGGCTCACAGAGCAAGATTAAGAGATTGAAAACGAGGTACCTAAAACCGGTGTTTCCACAGGACACACTTTATTGCTCAGGTTCAGTGTTGAATAAATTTGATGACGGTGAACCCAGCATCGAATGTGAAGTGTGGGCAAATAATCAAGATGGCAAAAGAGTAGCATCCGGCATTGTAATAGCCTGTCCACCTCAAGCATGAGCATTTAAGTTCTGAAAGGTTTTATATAAATGATATATCTGAGAAAAATAAGCCCTGTAATACTGATGTTATCTGTTATTTTGAGTACTGTAGCTTGTGGAGGAGGGGACCCTGAACCTTCGCCCAACATAGAAGCTACTGTGCAGGCCAGGGTGGAAAAAGCTATTCAAGATATAGAGGAAAAACAACCTACAGTGGTTCCAACATCTGTTCCTAGCCCTTCTCCTATTCCTACTCCAACTCCAGACCCAACTCCTGAAAAATCTACTGACGAGGTAACTAAAAATGCGTCAAAGCCTGAAGTTGTCGAGGTTGACCCTATCAAATTCTTAGAAGCCGTTCTAGGTAATAAGATAGAAGACGCAAAGCAATTTATAGATTCTGGTGTAGATGTTAATAGTTTAGTTCCCGAAGAGGATCCTACTTTGGGCGGTGCAGGAGCACTACATATAGCAATATTCGTTAGCAATATCGAGATGTTGACTCTTTTGTTGGATAACGGTGCAGATATAGATATAAGAGATGGAAATGGGAATCCCCCAATACATTTGGCTGTACAGATGGACGATATTCAGGCCATGAATCTATTAATTGAAAAAGGAGCTAACATAAATGCGACTGAGAGTGGTAGCGGAGCTACTCCGCTAGATCTCGCCTACGAGAGTAATTCTCAAAATATGATTGATCGGTTATTGTCTATAGGAGGGGTTTCATCCTTTGGGAACATTGAACATAAAAAGGAAGATACACCGTTTCCTACAACAACTCCAATTCCAACTGCTACGCCGGATATGATGGCGATGATGGCTCAAATGATGGGTGGAGGTATGGGGAACATGGATATGGGGAACATGGATATGAGCAAAATGATGTCGCAGATGGGAATGGGGAATGATAATGATACAGATGACGCTCCTAGTCTTCAGAATCTGATGATGCAGAATTTAGGGCCATGGGATTCGGACAGTGCGACTTTTGGGGATCTGAAATTTGACCACAGATTCGCAAGTTCAGTTTTTGATGATTTTGGGATGTTGCATAACCAAGGTCAAACTGATCAATATTACAATCCTACTTTTGAATATAAGGCACCGGCAGATTCAATAGTTCTTTCCCCGATAAGTGGCGTGGTCACAATGCTAGATTGGCAGCCAACGACCAGTTACAAGCAAGATGATTGGGATATTATTATAGCTCCATCTGAGAATTCAAAATGGGGGGTGAATCTTGATCACGTCGTAAGTATAGATTGTGATCGTAGTGGGAAGAATCCGGTTTTGTGTGAATTGCCCCTTACCATGAACGGAGAGGTTGTTGAATTGGGTACCGTTATTGAGGCTGGACAAGTGCTTGGTTATGTAGGCAATTGGCCTGATACCACAAACTCAGGTATCAATGGCCGCACTGAACTTACTCTATATGAATACGTCAGAGACGGTGCAAATACTGAGGGAAATATGGCGGTTATTAATCATTGTCCGATGATGTATCTTGACGAATCTGTTGCTGAGGACTTAAAGGCTACAATACAGGAATTGATGGTTAGTTTCGAATCTTGGGACGGGGACAGCTCTACCTATAATGAGAACGAGATGGTTGCACCTGGTTGTAGGTATAGTGCCATACGTGAAGAAGAAGGGGTAACTACACCAGTTACTGATTAGTACTTTATGTATGCCAACCTTAATAGGTTCCGGCAGGTATTTGGCTAAGATAAACCTTGCCGGAATGTAGTTCTAATCAAAGAAGAACCAATTGTCATCGCTCTCGAATACCCATTTTTGGAATGACGTATCTGTTATCCCAGATTTGCTACTCCCTATAAACCATCCTGCTTCAGTATCATCACAGGCTAGAGGGTTTGCATCTCTTTGGTCTTTAGTGACGATTACATCTGAGGCTGTGCCGATTCCCCTACTCTGATATTCATTTAGTACATTATCCGTTGCAACTTGGAGAAATGATAATAATCTGTGGTCATCTTTTCCTATCTTGGCAGAGACTGCGATTTCACCCCAGGTATCTTCTGCACCTAAGGTTCCTATTTGCTGTCCAGCTTGGACTATTGATCCCTCTGTTAGGCTAGGGTCTAGTGCAATGTGGAAGAATAGGAAGTAGTATCCAGGGTATTCACTGGAGGCAATAGTGAACTTGGCTTCTGTGCCCCATTGATTTTCGTCATAGCCGACACCGATTAGTCTCCCATCTACTGGAGAGAACATTTTGATAGACATCCATTCAAATGTATGTGGCACAGTTGCGTATTTGGAATTCTCCAGTGGTACACCCTGTGGCATAAAATAATGTTTCATGCTTTTACAGTTCGCATGACTAGCGTCGTATTCTGGTGTTTTATAGGAGAAATCGTGGCCGACAGACGATCTGATTTTTGACATCCTTGAGAATTTATCCAGCTCTGTGAAGTTAGCTTTAGCTACTTTTGGTATGTTATTAGGATCGTATGCAGGTACATAAATTTCTGAATAGTTGACCTCGTCAGTAGCCAAGCGTGCATTAGGGTCAGCCTTCCCAAAATTTGGATCTTCTGTAGGTTTCTGATTGGGGTTCGCTTTAAAAGATTCTTCACACATTTCCTTGGCAAATCCTTCAAGTTGTTTGCATGGGTTAAACATGTCACCAATCATTTGTTCCATCATCTTGCTCATATCCATATTACCCATATCCATATTACCCATATCCATATTACCCATATCCATATTACCCATATCCATGCTGCCCATATTACCCACACCATCCATCATTCCACACATTTGAGTCATCATACCAGTCGGGTTATCACATATGGTGGGGTCAGCAGCTATCATGTCCTGGGATTGTTTCATACACATTTCAGCCATTTTGCCTGTCGCACTGTTACAAACCTCCTGGCTCATGAAACCAGAACTAGTACTTGATGAGTCGGTTGTGGCTGCAGTATCTTGTTTCTGCGGGGCCTCTACTGTAGCTTGTATATCAGTCGGTGATACATTGGTTGGGGGTATATTTGTAGCTTTTACAGGAATTGGCGTATTTGTAGGTCTCTCTTGGATAGCTTTTTCAACATTTGCCTGGACAGTAGCCTCTATGTTTGGTGTTGGTTCACTACTGTTGTTGCTACAACTTATAAAAGATAGTAAGAATATTGTACTGATTAAGAGTAGGCCAAGTTTGTTCTTGTTCATCTATGCTCCCTCTGAGTAGTTGAAAGTAAGTTCGTTGCCAATTATAACCTAGATTATAATTAGAAGAATATAAATCCTTATTGAATTAATGCCATATTTGAAATGTCGGCCTTCATATGGATTTCATTGTGGAGTCGGGCAGGGTAGAATTTTGATGAGAGGGGTTATTTAGAACTGTCATCATGGCTATGTCTATTAAATGGCGCGGGTTGTTTTAAATGTTCCTTTAGGATGGATTATACTTTTTATATAAATGGTAAGATTTGGCAATCCAGATGGTAATAACGATGATACGAAATCTAAGGTAGTTTAAACACCATGTAAGATAGAGGTATAAAAGGCATGGATAATAAGGAAGATTGGTTCTACAGGAAAATAATAGAGAACTCTCAAGATGCAATAATTCTCGCTGACGTGGATGGTGTTATTAAGTTGTGGAATAGTGGAGCAGTGAATATATTTGGGCACACTGCAGACGATGCGTTGGGTGAGACTTTAGACATAATAATACCAGACAGATTTCGTGATAGTCATTGGACTGGATTCAATGAGGTTATGTCTACCGGCATTACCAAGTATCAAACTGGTTTGTTAGCTGTTCCAGCTATTAGGAAAGACGGGACTCGTATTTCAATAGAATTTACCATACTTATGCTTAAAGATGAGGAAGACACTCCTTTAGGCATAGCTGCAACAATACGTGATGTAACTAAACGCAGGCAGCAAGATAGAGATATGCAGGAACGAGTATCTAATTTGGAAGAACAGCTGAAGCAATTTGGTTAGAATATATTTATCGTCTTAGTTTAGTATCTAGTATCTGTACTATGGCAAAAGGTGTTGTCCAGAATAATCCTCCGATGAAACCCAGTAGGGCAAATTGCCACATCGGTTCTGATCCTGATGCTCCAAATGATGCAGCTAATACAGGCATTACGAAAGTCAGACATGCTATGAACAGAAGCATAATAGCCTTCTTGAAGGTAGATTTAGTTACAATTGCGATAAGCATTGCAGCTAATCCTGGGGATGCCAGGGAGATTATAAATTCCCATCCAGAAAAAACATTATCGGTTGTTAGGGCATAATGAAAGGACTGGAACAATAAGCACGTTCCAGTCCCTGTTATCCCACCTAGTATCCAAAACTTAAATATCTTAATTAATTTTAGATCCTATCCCTGTTTAGAATAGATCCCCAAAGAAACTGCTTGCATTTACAGCCTCACCAATCACAGTGTTCCCTATCTTCTCGTCTGAAATTGTTGGACGTTCCGATTCAGGAACAGATTCTACTATTGAATCGAAGTCTGCAGTATCAGCATCAAAGAAATTCGCATCCAGTGTATCTATAATGGAGACTTTCTTATCTTCTTGTAGTTCGGTTATTTGTTCTCCTTCTACCGCACCCATCATTGATGATAACTTTTCATCACCAAGCTCTTGCATCGAGCCTGTATCTATTTCATCTACCATTGTGAACAGTCTCTCATTGCCTACTTCGGCAATCTCATTGCTGTCTATACCCTTAGCTAATCCGACTATCTGATCACTGCCCATATCCTGTATATTGGCTGGTTCCATGGCATTAGCCATACCTTTGGCTTTTCCACTACCAATCGTACTCAGTTTATCGCCACCCATCTCCATAGCCATCAAAGATATGTTATCTCCACCAACTTTTTTGAAATCATTACCTTCCATGTTTTTAGCCATGGATTCTATTTTGTCACCACCAAGTTTGTTGAAGTTATCTGCTCCCATATTCATAGTCATACCAGCCAGTTTATCTCCGCCCATGGTTTGGAAGTTGTCCGCTTCCATATTCATAGTCATATCGGTGAGTTTATCACCACCCATTGCCATGAAATTGTCTGTTCCCATACTCATAGTCATATCGGTGAGTTTATCGCCGCCCAGGGCCATGAAGTTGTCTGCTCCCATGTTCATGGTCATATCTGTGAGCTTATCACCACCCATCGCCATAAAGTTATCTGCTCCCATGTTCATGGTCATATCTGTGAGCTTATCACCACCCATCGCGATAAAGTTATCTGCTCCCATACTCATGGTCATATCGGTGAGTTTATCGCCGCCTAGTGATATGAAGTTGTCTGCTCCCATGTTCATGGTCATATCTGTGAGTTTATCACCACCCATCGCCATAAAGTTGTCTGCTCCCATACTCATGGTCATATCAGTGAGTTTATCGCCGCCCAGGGCCATGAAGTTGTCTGCTCCCATGTTCATGGTCATATCTGTGAGCTTATCACCACCCATAGACATAAAGTTATCAGCTTCCATATTCATAGTCATATCTGCGAGTTTATCGCCGCCCATGGCCATGAAGTTATCTGCTTCCATGCCCATGGCCATATCGGATAGTTTATTACCACCAAGGGCCATGAAGTTATCAGCTTCCATGTTCATAGTCATATTAGCGAGGCTCTCGCCGCCCATAGCCATGAAGTTATCTGCTTCCATGCCCATGGCCATATCGGATAGTTTATTACCACCAAGGGCCATGAAGTTATCGCCCCCCATGTTCATGGTCATCATAGCGAGTTTCTCGCCACCCATAGACATGAAGTTATCTGCTTCCATGCCCATGGCCATATCGGATAGTTTATTACCACCCAGATTTGTGAAGTTATCAGCTTCCATGTTCATAGTCATACCAGCTAGGCTCTCGCCGCCCATAGACATGAAGTTATCAGATTCCATGCCCATAGCCATATCGGCTAGTCTATTACCACCAAGGGCCATGAAGTTATCGCCCCCCATGTTCATGGTCATCATAGCGAGTTTCTCGCCACCCATAGCCATGAAGTT